>JAFIEC010000367.1 GCA_020832725.1 Paracoccaceae bacterium
CGCGCCTTCGGGCGCGGCCCTTCCATTCGGGGAGTGCACTTCCCGCCGACGCGCCGCTCGCCAGGCTCCATGGGCGGCACGACCATGCAACAGGGGAGCCACGGGCAGGCAGCCCGTCCGCACCGGCACTGCGCCCAACGGGGCCGGGCCGTCCGAAAGGTAGACGATGTTCGAAATTCACAAGAGATCCATGCAGTGGGGGAACGAGACCCTCACCCTCGAGACCGGCAAGATCGCGCGCCAGGCCGACGCCTGCGTGATCGCCACCTATGGCGAGACCAGCGTGATGGCGGCGGTGACCTTCGCCAAGCGTGCGAACCCCGCGCTCGATTTCCTGCCGCTTACGGTTCATTATCAGGAAAAATACTATGCCGCCGGCAAGATTCCGGGCGGCTTCTTCAAGCGCGAGGCGCGCCCCTCCGACAAGGAGACGCTGACCTCCCGGCTGATCGACCGGCCGATCCGGCCGCTGTTCGTTCCCGGCTTCCGCAACGAGATCAACGTGATCGCCACCGTGCTGTCGCATGATCTGGAGAACGATCCCGACATCCTCGCGATGATCGCCGTTTCGGCGGCGCTGACGCTGTCCGGTGCCCCCTTCATGGGCCCGATCGGCGCGGCTCGTGTCGGCTTTGCCAATGGCGAATACCTCCTCAACCCCACCGTTCCCGACATGGACAAGCTGCGCGGTAATCCCGAACAGCGCCTCGATCTGGTGGTGGCGGGGACGGCCGACGCCGTGATGATGGTGGAATCCGAGGCCTATGAGCTGTCCGAGGCCGAGATGCTGGGCGCGGTCAAGTTCGGCCACGATGCGATGAAGCCCGTGATCGACCTGATCGTCGATCTGGCAGAGGTCGCGGCGAAGGAGCCGTTTGACTTCCAGGCTCCCGATTATGCCGCGCTCTACGAGCGTGTGAAAGCCGCAGGCGAGGCGCAGATGCGTGCCGCCTTCGCGCTTCGCGACAAACAGGAGCGTCAGACCGCCATCGATGCCGCCCGCACGGCGATCCTCGAGGCGCTGACCGAGGAAGAGCAGGCCGACAGCAACCTCAAGACCTGCTTCAAGAAGCTGGAATCGGCCATCCTGCGCGGTGACATCATCGCCGGGGGTGCCCGGATCGACGGGCGGGACAATCGGACCGTGCGGCCCATCGTCAGCGAGACGGGCCTTCTGCCCCGCACCCATGGCTCGGCCCTGTTCACCCGGGGCGAGACCCAGGCGCTGGTCGTGACCACGCTGGGCACGGGCGAGGACGAGCAGTTCATCGACGCGCTGCATGGGACCTCCAAGTCAAACTTCCTGCTGCACTACAACTTCCCCCCCTATTCGGTGGGCGAAGTCGGCCGCATGGGCCCCCCGGGGCGGCGCGAGGTCGGGCATGGCAAGCTGGCATGGCGTGCGCTGCAGGCCGTGTTGCCCGCACCGACCGATTTTCCCTACACGATCCGCGTTGTCTCCGAGATCACGGAGTCGAACGGTTCTTCCTCGATGGCCTCCGTCTGCGGCGGCTCGCTCAGCATGATGGATGCGGGCGTGCCGCTGAAGGCACCGGTGGCAGGTGTGGCGATGGGTCTGATCCTCGAGGAGGATGGGCGCTTTGCCGTGCTGACCGACATCCTCGGCGACGAGGATCATCTGGGCGACATGGACTTCAAGGTGGCCGGAACAGCCGACGGTATCACGTCGCTGCAAATGGACATCAAGGTCGCCGGGGTCACCACCGACATCATGGAGAAGGCACTGGAGCAGGCCCGCGACGGGCGGCTGCACATCCTGGACGAGATGGGCAAGGCGCTGTCCTCTGCCAACGACTTCTCGGTCCATGCCCCCCGGATCGAGACCATGACCGTGCCCACCGACAAGATCCGCGAGGTCATCGGCTCGGGTGGCAAGGTCATCCGCGAGATCGTCGAGGTGTCTGGTGCCAAGGTGGACATCAATGACGAGGGGATCATCAAGATCGCGTCGTCCGACCACAATGCCATCCGCAAGGCCTACGACATGATCTATGCGATCGTGGCCGAACCGGAGGTGGGCCATGTCTACACCGGCCGTGTAGTCAAGCTGATGGATTTCGGTGCCTTCGTGAACTTCTTCGGCAAGCGTGACGGGCTGGTCCACATCAGCCAGATCACCGACCGCCGCCTCAAGCACCCCAACGAGGTGTTGCAGGAAGGTCAGGAGGTCAAGGTGAAACTGCTGGGCTTTGACGATCGCGGCAAGGTGCGCCTGTCCATGCGGATCGTCGATCAGACCACGGGCGAGGAAATCGCCGAAGGGGCTGACGCCGACGCCTGATCCGGCTGGATGCGACAATGATTTGGGCCCCGGGGGAAATCCCGGGGCCTTTTTCGTGGCGTACGCGGGACACACTTGTTACGATATAACATACGTGCTACCTGCCTCCGCGGTCGGATCGCGACGGCCGCGGCCCAATCCAGCAGGGAGCAGGATATTCATGACGCAACAGGACAGACGCCTGCCCGTGACCGTGCTCTCGGGCTTTCTCGGGGCCGGCAAGACGACGCTGCTCAATCACGTCCTGAACAACCGCGAGTGGCGGCGGGTGGCGGTGATCGTCAATGACATGTCGGAGGTCAACATCGATGCGGACCTCGTGGAGGCGGGAGTCGATCTCAGCCGCAGCGAGGAAAAGCTGGTGGAAATGTCCAATGGCTGCATCTGCTGCACCCTGCGTGATGATCTGCTGGCCGAGGTGAACAGGCTCGCGGCGGAAGGGCGGTTCGATTATCTGCTCATCGAATCGACGGGTATCTCCGAGCCGCTCCCGGTTGCCGCCACCTTTGATTTCCGGACCGAGGAGGGCGAGAGCCTGTCCGATGTCGCGCGGCTCGATACGATGGTGACGGTGGTCGATGCGGTGAACCTGCTGAGGGATTTCTCCAGCCACGATTTCCTCCGCGACCGCGGCGAAAGCCTGGGCGAGGAGGACAACCGTACTCTTGTCGATCTGCTGACCGAGCAGATCGAATTCGCCGATGTCGTGGTCCTGAACAAGGTGGCCGATGCCGGGCCGGAACGTGCCGATGCCGCGCGCAAGATCGTGCGGGCACTCAACCCCGACGCGCGGCTGATCGAGACCGACTTCTCGAAGGTCGATCAGGCGCAGATCTTCGATACCGGCCTGTTCGATTTCGAGACCGCCCACGAACACCCGCTCTGGGCCAAGGAGCTTTACGGCTTTGCCGAGCACGTGCCCGAGACAGAGGAATATGGCATCTCCTCCTTCGTCTATCGCGCCCGCGCGCCGTTCCATCCGCAAAGGGTGCATGATGTTCTGAACGGCGACCTGCCCGGTGTCATCCGGGCCAAGGGCCATTTCTGGATGGCGACCCGGCCGAACTGGGTGGCGGAGTTCTCGCTCGCCGGGGCCATCTCCAGCGTGAAGCCGTTGGGCGGCTGGTGGGCCGCCGTGCCCCGCGAGCATTGGCCGGACCATCCCGAGGCGCTTGAAAAGATGCGCGAGAACTGGATCGAGCCCTGGGGCGACCGCCGGCAGGAACTGGTCTTCATCGGGGCGGGAATGGACCAGGCGGCCATCACCGAAGCCCTTGATGCCGCGCTGCTGCCCGAGGAGGCAGGCTTTGCTCCTGAGGCATGGCAAGGCCTGCCCGACCCCTTCCCGCGATGGAGCCAGCGCCGGGAGGCCGCCGAATGAATGCGCCGTCGCGCAGCTTCGGTTCGGTCGTGGAGGGCCATGCGCCGGAGGTGCTGGCCCGGATCGCCCAGCCCGGCGTGGCTCTGGCCGTATGGCGGCGCGCGCCCCATCCCGATTTCGCGTGCTGGATCGATGCCGTGCCGCCAGAGCGTCTGCCACGCTTGCGGGCGCGGGTTGCAGCCGGACATGTCGCCGATGTGGTGACGGCGGCCTGCGATGCCGCAGGGCTGAAGGCGCACCCCATGCGCGCATGGCTGGCCGAGGATGCCGGCGCGCTGGGTGCGATTGTAGCGGAGGTTCTGGAGAGTCCGTTTCTCGGCATCCGTCTCGATGTCATCGACACCGACGCCTGCCGACGCTTTCACCTCGATCGGGTCCGGGCCCGTATGCTGTGCACCTATCGCGGGACCGGAACGGAATATGGGCAAACCGGGCCCGATGGCGGGCCCCCCACGCGTACGGCGCGTCTGGCACGCGGCGAGGCGGGGCTGTTTCGTGGCGCACTCTGGGCTGAATCCGACCAGCCGGGCCTTGTCCATCGCTCACCCCCGATCGAGGGGACCGGAGAGACGCGGCTTTTGCTGGTCCTGGACGCAGCCGGTCCCGAGGACGAGGCCGAGTGAAGGGGGGCGGCGCCCGGGGCAATCTGCGCACGGGGCTGCACCGCAGAGCGCGGCAGGGGCCCGTCATGGCGCGCTACGACGCCTTGCCCGCTCCGCTGCGGCAATGGCTGGCCCGTGCAGCGCTGCCATGGTCGCCGGAATCGGCGCTTCGGCTGTGGCGCCGGGCGCTTGCCGAACAGGCTGCGACCGACAAGGCCCTTGACCGTCTTGCCCGGGCCGAAGCCGCTGCACTGGCGCGGGATGCCGCCGCGATCTGGGGCGGATCGTATCCTGCAGCCGGGGCCCGGGACAGGGGCGTGTCACCGCCCCCGCGCTGAAGGCCGGGTTCAGGCAGGGGCCTTGATGGTTCTCAGGTAGGGCAGAACCTCGTCCACCTCACCGAACTTGTCGCGCGCCTGCTCGGTTGTCAGCGAGAGCGCCACGATCATGTCCTCGCCCGGGCGCCAGTTGGCCGGCGTGGCAAGCGGCGCACCCTCGGTCGCGCGGATTGCATCCAGCGCGCGCAGGATCTCGTCGAAGTTGCGCCCGACCGACATCGGATAGATCAGCTGAAGGCGAATCTTCTTGTCGGGCCCGATGATGAAGGTCGTGCGTACCGTGGCGGTGTCGTTGGCCGTGCGGCCATCTGGAAGCCAGGCCTCGGCGGGCAGCATGTCATAGAGCTTGGCGATCTCGAGTTTGTCGTCGGCGATGATGGGAAAGCCGCCCGGCTTGCCCGACACCTTCTCGACATCTGCCACCCAGCGTCTGTGCTCCTCCACGGGATCGATCGAGATGCCCGCAACCTTGGTGTTGCGTTGCGCGAACGCGTCGGCAAGCCGCGCCACGGCACCGAATTCGGTGGTGCAGACGGGGGTAAAATCCTTGGGGTGGCTGAACAGGATCGCATAGCTGTCCCCGATCCAGTCGTGCCACGACAGCGTGCCCTGGGTCGAGTCGGCGGTGAAATCCGGTGCGGTATCGTTGATGCGCAGGGACATGGACGTTCCTTTCCTCAAGCTATAACACTTAATTATATCTGCATATAAGAATTTTCAATCGTGGACGCCGCGCCCTTCTGTCGCGGCGCTGTCTCGGCCCGGGGTGGCGGTGCTTGCGTCACGAGAGGCGGGATGCGACCAATGCAGCCGACAAGACGCGCCTCGGCGTGCCGTTGCGGAAAGGAGGAGTCATGCTCGACAAACGCGATTTCTATATCGGGGGCACCTGGGTGAGCCCCCGGCAGGGCCGGGCGCTTGAGGTGATCGACCCATCCACCGAGGAGGCCTGCGCGGTTATTTCGCTGGGGGGAGCACAGGATACCGATGCCGCAGTTGCCGCCGCCCGGGGTGCCTTCGAGGGCTGGATGTTCACGCCCCCGGCCGAACGTCTCGCCGCAGTAGAGCGCATCGGGCGGGCCTATGAGGCGCGGGCCGAGGATATGGCCCAGGCCATCAGCCTCGAGATGGGCGCGCCCATCGACATGGCCCGGCGGGCCCAGGTCGGCGCGGGCAGTGGGCATATCGCTGACTTCATGGCGGTGTTTCGCGATTTCCACTTCGAGTTCCCCGCCCCGCACAGCCCCGACGACCTGATCGTGCTGGAGCCGGTGGGCGTGGCGGCGCTGATCACCCCTTGGAACTGGCCCATGAACCAGATCACGCTGAAGGTAATCCCGGCCCTTCTGGCGGGGTGCACGATGGTGCTCAAACCCTCGGAGATCGCGCCCCTTTCCGCCATGGTCTTTGCCGAGATCCTGGACGAGGCGGGCCTTCCGCCGGGTGTGTTCAACCTGGTGAATGGCGATGGCGAAGGCGTGGGCACGCAGCTTTCCGGGCACGAGGACGTGGACATGGTGTCGTTCACCGGTTCCACCCGGGCGGGGCGGCTGATATCGCGCAATGCCGCCGAGACAATCAAGCGGGTCCATCTGGAGCTTGGCGGCAAGGGGGCCAACCTCGTCTTTGCCGATGCTGACGAAAAGGCAGTCAAGCGTGGCGTCCTCAGCTGCTTTGGCAATTCCGGTCAGTCCTGCAATGCGCCCACACGAATGCTGGTGCAGCGCGAAATCTATGACGCGGCGGTGGAAACCGCTCGCGCCACGGCAGAGGCAATGGAGGTGGCGCCTGCCGCCCAGGCCGGCCGCCATATGGGGCCGGTGGTCAGCCAGGCCCAGTTCGACAAGATCCAGGACCTCATCCAGAAGGGTATCGACGAGGGTGCCCGCCTTGTCGCGGGGGGGCTGGGGCGCCCCGAGGGGCTGAACCGGGGCTATTTCGTGCGGCCCACCGTCTTTGCCGATGTGTCCAACGACATGACCATCGCGCGCGAGGAGATCTTTGGTCCGGTCCTGTCGATCCTGCCCTTCAACCCCGAGGAAGAGGCCGAGGCCATCGCCAATGATACCGTCTACGGGCTGACGAATTACGTGCAATCCTCCGACACTGATCGCCGCGCGCGCGTGGCCCGGCGGCTGCGTTCGGGTATGGTCGAGATGAACAGCCGATCGCTGGGGGCCGCCACGCCCTTTGGCGGGATGAAGCAATCTGGCACGGGCCGCGAGGGCGGGCATTGGGGCCTTGAGGATTTCCTCGAGGTCAAGGCGATCTCCGGCCTCTGACACGGGAGCCGTGGTCACAGACCTGCAAAGAGGGCGGCCAGCCTGTCGGCCTCTTTCTGCAATCCGAAGGGCGCGTTCACGATGAACATGCCGCTGCCCTGCATCCGGTGTCCCGGTCGGGCGGGTCCAAAGCGGACCTCGCTGTGCAGGAGGCGCGGCCAGTCACGAGCGGCGAGCGCGCCCAGCATCGCGCGATGGTGGGCGCTTTCCAGCACCGGATACCACAGCGCCAGAACGCCCACGCCCCATTTGCGGTGGACCTCCTCCAGCAAGCGGGGAAGGGCAAGATAATCGTCCTTGACCTCATAGCTGGGATCGATCAGCAGCACGCCCCGGCGCGGCATGGGCGGGGTAATCGCGAGGGCCATCTCCAGTCCATCGCGGCGGTGGCTACGGGACCCGTGGGGCGCCATCACCTCGGCAAGGGCGGCGTGTTCCCGGGGGTGGAGCTCTGCCATCTCCATGCGGTCGCCGGGGCGCAGCGACAGCGCCGCCACCATGGGAGAACCGGGATAGGACATGACGCCATGGCGCTCCCGGGTCCGGGACAGGACCTGCGCGTAGGGATGATCCGGCGCGAACCATCTGGCGGCCTCGGCCATCACGATGCCCGCCTGCGCCTCGCCCGTGCGCAGCGCGGCCGGGTCGTCCAGGGCATAGAGGCCGCGGCCTGCATGGGTTTCCATGTAGACCAGAGGCTTGTCCTTTGCGGTCATCCGCGCCAGCAGGCACGACAGAAGCGCATGCTTGTGCACATCGGCAAGGTTTCCGGCATGATAGGAATGCTGGTAGGACAGCATGGCGGCCTCGCTCAGAAGGGGGCAGGGGTGTCAAAGGCGCACCAGGCACCGCCCAGCGGATGGCGCAGGCGCAGGCTTTCGGCATGCAGCATGAGCCGGGACGCCGCGGCAAGAGCCTCGGGCGGGGCGTAGAACGGATCCCCAAGGACTGGATGGCCGATCTCGCGCAGATGCACCCGGAGCTGATGGCTGCGCCCCGTCTCGGGAAAGAGCGCCAGCCGCGATCCGGTCGCGTCATGTGCCATGCGCACCCATCTTGTTCGGGCGGGTCTGCCCTGCTCATGGCAGACCATCTGCATCGGTCTTCGCGGCCAGTCGGTGCGGAGCGGCAGCTCGATCATGCCGTCTGGCGCCCCGACCCGCCCCCAGGCCCGGGCAACATAGCGCTTTTCGACGATGCGCCGCTCGAACTGCAGGCCCAGGTGGCGCTGGGCCGAGCCGGTACGGGCAAAGACCATCACGCCCGATGTATCGCGGTCCAGCCGGTGCACGAGAAGCACCTCGGGGAAGCGGGCCTGAAGCCGCGACAGAAGGCAATCTGCCAGATGCGGCCCCTTGCCGGGTACCGACAAGAGCCCCGATGGCTTGTCGACCAGAAGCAGGGCCTCATCGGCATGCAGCACGACAAGCGGCCGATCCGGAGGTGTGTAGGCGGCACCAGCATCCATGCCATGGCTCTAGCACCGCTTTGCACCCTGCACGAGTACCCGCAGGCCCGGCACCCCGCGCGCGGTGGGGAGGTGGGGAAGGTAGGGGAGGTGGGCGTGGTGGGCGCGGTGGTGCAGGCATTCGGGCCTGCGGGCAAAGGACACGATCCGGGCACCCGTCTGCTGGGCGTCGCTTTGCAGAAAAGCGATGTCGGCGGAGCCGCCCGCAGCCGCGTCCCTGCCCCTTGGGGCAGGTCTCAATCCCTGGGCCGCTCCAGCGCCGCCTCCAGCCACTCGCGTGAGCGCATCTCGGCCAGACGGCTGGCCGTGCGCTGGAACTCGAAGGCGCCCGGCCCCTCGATATACAAGGCCTCCGGTTCCGCCGCTGCAGAGGCGACAAGGCCCACGCGGGCCTCGTAAAGTGCGTCGATCAAGGTCACGAAGCGCTTGGCCTCGTTGTTGCGCGCCCGCGACAGGCGCGGAATGTCGGAGAGCAACAGCACACGCGCCATGCCTGCCAGCGCCAGATAATCGGCAGGGCCAAGGGGCCGGGCGCACAGCGTCTCGAAATCGGCCCGGACGATACCGTCGCGGGCCTCGGGCAGAATCACCTCACGCCCGCCCACCGACAGACGCAGCTCTGCACCCGGCCCGCCCGCAAGCGCGCTCCAGACCGCGCCCATGCCGCTCGCCGCGGCCTCTCCGAGCGGCGCGAACCACAGGTTCTCTCCGGGGCCCAGCCGCTGGCGGTGATCGGTCGCGCCGCCAAGCTCGACGACCTCGAGCCGGTCTTCCAGCATCGCGATGAAGGGCAGGAACAGCTGCCGGTTCAGCCCGTCCTTGTAGAGGTCGCGCGGCGGCCGGTTGGAGGTGGTCACCACGACAACGCCCGCAGCGAACAGTTTCTCGAACAGGCGTCCCACGATCATGGCATCGGTGATGTCGGTGATCTGCATCTCGTCGAAGCACAGCAGTCGCGTCGAGGCGGCAATCCGCATCGCCACCGGTGCGATGGCATCCTCCACGCCCTGTTGGCGTGCAACGTGCAGGCCCGCGTGAATCTCCTGCATGAAGGCATGGAAATGAACCCGCCGCTTGCGCTTTTCCGGAGCTGCGGTGTGGAACAGGTCCATCAGCATGGACTTGCCTCGCCCGACCGGCCCCCAGAGATAGAGCCCCCGCACCGGTTCGGGCTGCGGCCGCCGCCACAGCGCGGCAAGGCCTCGGGGCGCGCGGCTGCGATCCTGCGACAGTCGCGCCAGCAGCGCATCGAGCTGCGCCACGGCTGCGCGCTGCGCGGCATCCGGGGCGATCTGCCCGGCGGCAACGCCCTGTTCATAGGCAATCGAGACAGCACCATCCATGCGCGGGGCCATAGCGCGCGCCCGCGGTCTGCGAAAGGGGGCCATCCGTTGCGGGAGAGGCGTGAAGCGGCTATGAGGCGGCAATCCCAACCGGCAGAGGTATCCGATGGCTTCCTACCAGTACGTCTATCACATGGACGGCGTCTCCAAGACCTATCCCGGAGGCAAGAAGTGCTTCGAGAACGTCCGCCTCTCGTTCCTGCCCGGTGTGAAGAT
>JAFIEC010000369.1 GCA_020832725.1 Paracoccaceae bacterium
CCGCCAGCAGGTCGGCCTCGAGGTCGTCGCCATCCTCAAGGCCCACCGACAGCCGCACAAGGCCATCCGTAATGCCCAGACGCGCCCGGTCCTCGACACTCAGCCGCTGGTGGGTCGTGGTGGCAGGATGGGTGACGATACTCTTGGCATCGCCCAGGTTGTTGGAGATGAGGACCAGTTCCAGCGCGTCGAGAAAGCGGAACGTCCCCTCCTTGCCGCCCGCGATCTCCAGCGCAATGACCGTGCCCCCACCCTGCAGGAACCGCCGCGCCAGCGCATGCTGGGGATGGCTCTCCAGATGCGGATAGAGCACCCGCTCCACCCCCGGCGCCCCCTCCAGCGCGCGGGCCAGACGCAGCGCGGTCGCATCCTGCGCGCGCAGCCGCAGCTCCAGCGTCTCCAGGCCCTTGAGCATAACCCAGGCATTGAACGGGCTCATCGCGCCGCCGGTATGCTTGAGGTAGGGCTCGGCCACCTTGCGCACGAAATCCCGCGTGCCGCAGATGACACCGCCCAGACAGCGGCCCTGCCCGTCCACATGCTTGGTCGTGGAATAGACGATCACATCCGCCCCCGCCGCCCCGGCCCGCGACAGGATCGGCGTGGCAAAGACGTTGTCGACGATCACCAGCGCGCCCGCGCCGTGGGCCATCCGCGCGACCGCCTCGAGGTCGATCACCTCCAGCGTGGGGTTGGAGACCCATTCCAGAAAGACCGCCTTCGTCCCCGGCCGGATCGCGGCCTCCCAGGCGGCAAGGTCGGTGCCGTCCACAAGGCTTACCTCGACGCCATAGCGCGGCAGGATCTCCTCGAGGATATAGAGGCAGGAGCCGAACAGCGCCCGTGCCGCCACCACATGATCGCCCGCCCGCAGCAGCGACACCAGCGCGCCGTTCACCGCCGCCATGCCGCTGGCTGTGGCAAAGGCATCCTCGGTCCCCTCAAGGGCGGCCATGCGCTCCTCGAACATGCGCACGGTGGGGTTGCCGTAGCGGGCATAGACGAATTCGTCCGGCCCCGCCTCGATGAAGCGGGCCTCGGCCTGGCCGGCGGTCTCGTAGACAAAGCCCTGGGTCAGGAACAGCGCCTCGGACATCTCGCCATACTGACTGCGCCGCGTTCCGGCATGCACCGCGCGGGTGCGGGGTTTCCATCTGTCCATCGGGGCCTCCGTGCCTGACCGGCGCGGCTTAGGCCAGCGCTGCCGCCCCGTCAATCAAGCGTGAGCATCGCGCCTGCCCCCGGGCCCGCCCTTGCCCTTGGCGCAACGATGCGCTTGTGTCGGACCTGCCCTTCCGGACTCAGCAGGAGACGCGCGCCATGACAGCCCCCATCGACCTCTACTACTGGCCCACGCCCAACGGCTGGAAGATCACCATCGCGCTGGAGGAGATGGGCCTGCCCTACACGCTCCACCTTGTCGATATCGGCAAGGGCGACCAGTTCGACCCGGCCTTTCTGGCCATCGCGCCCAACAACCGCATGCCCGCCATCGTCGATCACGACGGGCCCGACGGCGCGCCCATCGCAATCTTCGAGTCGGGCGCGATCCTGCAATACCTGGCCCGCAAGACCGGCCGTTTCGGCGGCGACGACGAACGCGGGCGTGTGGCGGTGGAGCAATGGCTCATGTGGCAGATGGGCGGCCTTGGCCCCATGGCGGGACAGGCGCATCACTTCCTCAAATACGCCCCCTCGATGGACCCGCCGCAGGTGCTGCCCTATGCCCAGGACCGCTATCGCAACGAGGTCGGGCGGCTCTATCGCGTCCTCGACACCCGGCTTGCCGAGGCCCGCTTCGTCGCCGGAGACGCGTTCACCATCGCCGACATGGCGATCTGGCCCTGGGCCATCCTGTGGCAGGGACAGGAGCAGAGCCTCGAGAACCGGCCGCATCTGTCGCGCTGGCTCGATGAGGTGGGCGCCCGCCCGGCCGTCCAGCGCGGCCGCGACGTGGCCGCCGACAAGCGCCGCGACGCAAGCCGCGACCGCGAGGCGCAGAAGGTGCTGTTCGGCCAGAAGGGCTGATCCCCGGCGCGACCGCCGCGCCCGCGCGCCCCGGCGGCACGGGCGCGTGCGTATTTCACGAAGAGAGTGACAGGCAAGGGACGGCGGCGCGCGACGCCGCTCCCGGTGCGCGGGTGGCGGAAACGCGCATCCTCAGACACGCATCTTTCCGACCGCGCGCGGGCGCGCGCCGGTCCCACCACGCGCGGGTGCGCGTCAGTTGCCCACCAGATCCTCGGCCCGGATCCGCCCGATCCCGCGCAGCAGCTGGCCGATGAACGACACGCCGCGCACGCTGGTATCCGTCACGCGCCGCGACAGGGCCACCACCTCGCCATCCTGCAGGGTGAAACGCTCGACATTGCTCACCCGGCCCGACGACGCAAAGGAGATCGCCACGACCTGGCGATCGACCACCTCGGGCGCATTGTAGGTGAAATGCCGCACGGTCGATGCGACGTAATACCAGGCATCCTCGCGCAGAACGCCTGCGGCCGAGGGTCTGCCCACCGCCTCCTCGACCTGGGCGCGGGTGGTGCGTCCGGGGGTGATCGCGGCAAGGGCCTCGTCGGAGGGGACGTAGCCGTGAAACCGGTAGGTCGCGGCGCAGCCCGACAGGGCCAGCGCCATCAGCACGAGCGACAGCGCCGCCAGCAGCCGCAGCAGCGCGCGCTCCGGACCCGTCCGCGCCGGGAGGCTGCGTTTCCGCACGCCCTGTATCGTTCCTGTCACCTGCACTGCCCGGGCCCCCTGCGCCGCCTCTCTTGCCTGCTTAGCCGACGCATGGTCTATGTTCAACATGAGCGCGCGGTTCGGGCGGACCCGATACGCGCGCCGCCGTGCATGCCTTGCAGCAATTCGCTCCCTCTCGCCCCACGGGCGGGGGACGACAGGAGAGCCAGCCGATGAGCGCCCCCGGACCGGGCCCCGAGCAACCCGCCATCCTCCCGCCCCTGCCCGAGGTCGCCGGCGGACGGATCGCCGTGCGCGCCCTGGCACCGGGGCGCACACGCGATTTCGAGCTTGTGCCCGATGCATCGGCGCTGGGCACGATCGCGGCCGCCATCGGCGCGCGCGGGCTGCGCAAGCTGCGCCTTGCGGGCAGCCTCACGCCCGAGGGACGGGCCGACTGGCGGCTGGAGGCCCATCTGGGCGCGACCGTGGAGCAGGAATGCGTGGTCACGCTGGCCCCCGTCCGCACCCGGATCGAGAGCGACCTGCGCAGATTGTACCGCGCGACCCGCCCGGCCTCCGCGCCCGGGCCCGAGACAGAGAGCCCTGACGAAACCGACGAGGAGCCGCTGGGCCGGGAGATCGACCTTGTCGCCCTGATCGCCGAGGAGGTGGCCCTCGCCATGCCTGATTATCCGCGCGCGCCGGATGCCAGCGACCCGGTGGACCTGTCGGCCCGGCCACAGGACGCCACGCCCGACTCGCCCTTCGCGGTTCTGGCAAGGCTGACGCCGGGTTCCGACGATCGTACAAAGGGGTGATGGGCGCGATGCTGTTTCGCTTGCAAGTCGGGACCAACGGGGGCATAGAGCGCCGAATTCCCCGCCAGACCGAGGATCCGAAATGGCTGTTCAACAGAACAAGGTGTCACGTTCCCGCCGTAACATGCGCCGCTCGCATGACGCGCTCGTTGCCGCCAACCCCACTGAATGCCCCAATTGCGGCGAGCTCAAGCGCCCGCACCACGTCTGCCCCGCCTGCGGCTATTACGACGAGCGCGAAGTCGTGGCGCGGACAGCCGATGTGGAGCTGGACGAAGACGCAGCCTGATACGGTGCCGGGGGTCTGTTGGCCATGACCGACACCGGCTCCGGCGACAAGGATGCGGCACAGCGGGCCATGGGTCCCGCCGCCGTGGCGCTGCCCGCTTTGGGCACGCCCGAAGACATGGCCCCCGCCACACCAGAAGATGACCCGTCCCGGGACGGGACCGCACCCGCCAGGTCCGGGGGCCGCGTCGTCGTCGCCCTCGATGCGATGGGGGGCGATCTGGGCGAATCGGCGGTGGTTGCGGGGCTTCAGCGCGCGCTGCGCGATCATCCCGACATGCATGTCCTGCTGCACGGCGATCAGGCCCGGCTGGAGCCGCTGCTGCGCCGCTGCAAGCGCGAATTCGGAGAGCGTGTGCGCCTGTGCCACGCCGCCGACGTGGTGCGGATGGATGACAAGCCCAGCCAGGTGGTGCGCAGCGCGCAGGGCACCTCGATGTGGTCCGCCATCGAATCGGTCCGGACCGGAGAGGCCTCGGTCTGCGTCTCCTGCGGGAATACCGGCGCGCTGATGGCGCTGTCGATGCTGCGGCTGCGCCGGGCACCCGGGGTGACGCGGCCCGCGATCGCCGCCTTCTGGCCCTCGCTCTCGCCCCAGGGCTATAACGTGATGCTGGACGTGGGCGCCGATCTGCGTGCCGACGCGGCCGACCTTGCGCGCTTTGCGGTGATGGGCATGTCCTATGCGCGCAATGCGCTTGACGTGGCGCGGCCGCGGGTGGGGCTGCTGAACGTGGGCACCGAAGAGACCAAGGGCCGGGCGGAGTTGCGCGCCGCCGCCGAGACGCTGTCTGCCATCGCGCCCGGCAACGGGTTCGAGTTCGTCGGATTCGTCGAGGGCAGCGACATTCCCTCGGGCCGGGTGGATGTGATCGTGACCGACGGCTTTACCGGCAATGTCGCGCTCAAGACGGGCGAGGGCACCGCCAAGCTGATCGGGATGTTCCTGTCGGATGCCTTTCGCCATTCCATCTGGTCGCGGCTGGGGGCGCTTTTTGCGCTGACCTCGCTCAAGCGGCTCAAGATGCGGATCGATCCGCGGCGGATGAACGGGGGCGTCTTTCTGGGCCTCAACGGCACGGTGGTGAAATCCCATGGCTCGGCCGACCGGCTGGGGGTGGCGGCAGCGCTGGGGCTGGCCTACCGGCTTGGGCGCTCGGACATCTCGGCCCGGGTGGCGAAACGGGTGGCGGCGGTGGCCCGCTACGAGGAAGGCGGGGGCACCGCGCAGGACGTGGCCCGCACGGGAACAGAAAGCGAGGCGTGATGAATCCGGTGACGCGGGCCGTTCCCTGCGGGATCGGCCATTACCTGCCCGAACGCGTGGTGGAAAACGCCGAGTTCGAGGCCAGCCTCGACACCTCCGACGAGTGGATCCGGACCCGCACCGGAATCGAACGGCGCCATTTCGCAGCGCCCTCGGAGACCACGACCGACCTTGCCCTTGCCGCCGCCCGCCGGGCGCTCGAGGACGGGGGCTTCGGCCCCGACGACATCGACGCCATCGTGCTGGCCACATCGACACCCACCAGCACCTTTCCCTCCACCGCCACTCAGGTGCAGGCGGGGCTGGGGATGCGCCGGGGCTTTGCCTTCGACGTGCAGGCGGTCTGTGCGGGCTTCATCTTCGGCATGGCCTCGGCCCATGCGATGATCGTTTCGGGCCAGGCACGGCGGGTGATGGTGATCGGGGCCGAGACCTTCTCGCGCATCCTCGACTGGAGCGACCGCGCCACCTGCGTGCTGTTCGGCGACGGTGCGGGCGCGCTTATCCTCGAGGCGCAGGAGGGCACGGGCGGGCCGGAGGATCGGGGCATCCTGGGCATCGACCTGCATTCCGACGGAACCTATCGCGGGCTTCTCTATGTTGATGGGGGTGTGTCCAGCACCCAGACAGCGGGTTTTCTGCGGATGCAGGGCCCGGAGCTGTTCAAGCATGCGGTGGTCAAGCTGGCCGAGACCGCCGACGCCGCGCTGGCCCGGGCGGGGCTGGAGTCCGGCGCGGTGGATTGGGTCGTGCCGCATCAGGCCAACCTGCGCATCATCCGCTCCACCGCGCAAAAGCTGGGCGTTCCGATGGAGCGGGTGGTGGTCACGGTGCAGGATCACGGCAACACCTCGGCCGCCTCGATCCCGCTGGCGATGTCGGTTGCGCGGGCCGACGGGCGCATCCGCAAGGGCCAGCTGGTGCTGGCCGAGGGGATCGGCGGCGGCCTGGCCTGGGGGGCTGTGGCACTGCGCTGGTAGGCAGCGCGCGGCCCCGCTTCACGCGGGTTTGCAAGACGCGCGCCCAACGCGCTGATATTGACTCGGAAAAAGCTTTGTCCCTAAGGTTCCCGACACGGTGGCCTTACCCGGGGGAAGCGATGAGCGACGGAACGATCACCCGCATGGACCTGACCGAGGCTGTCTTCCGCGAGGTGGGACTGTCGCGCAGCGAATCCTCCGCCCTGGTCGAGTCGGTGCTGCAGGAAATCTCCGACGCGCTGGTTCGGGGGGAAACGGTCAAGATCTCGTCCTTCGGCACCTTCATGGTGCGCGAAAAGGGAGAGCGGATCGGGCGCAACCCCAAGACCGGCGAAGAGGTGCCCATCCATCCGCGCCGCGTGCTCAGCTTTCGCCCGTCGCATCTGTTGAAGGAGCGGGTTGCCGCAGGCAATGGCGCGTGAACAGGAGGGCACGGTGCAGAAATCCGTCGAGGCGTTCCGCACCATATCCGAGGTTGCCGACTGGCTGGACACGCCCGCCCATGTGCTGCGTTTCTGGGAGACCCGCTTCGAGGAAGTGCGGCCGCTGAAGCGGGCGGGAGGGCGGCGGTACTACCGGCCTTCCGACATGCTCTTGCTGGGGGGCATCAAGCGGCTCCTGCATGATGACGGGATGACCATCCGGGGCGTGCAGCGCCTGCTGGCCCGCGAGGGGATCGCCCATGTCGCGGCGCTCTCGCCCCCGGTCACATCGGCCCCCGAAGGCGAGGGCCCCGAGATGAGCGAGAAGGCCGCGCGCCGGTAACGGCGGCGCACCGCGCGCCTGCGCGCAGGCGCGGATGAGTCGGCGGGGGCAGAAGCGCAGGCGCCCGCAGCCAAGCCAGGCAAGCCAGGTGCAGAGACCGGAGATGCGGCAAAACCCGCAGCACCGCGTCCGCGCCGCGCGGCCAAGGCCGGAGCGGCGCATGCGGCGGGGCCGGAAAGCGCGCAGATGAGCCTGCTTGACCTTGCCCCCGGCCCCTCTGCTGTGCCCGAGGCAGCCGCGCAGGAGCCCCCCCCGCCTGCCGCACAGGCGACCGCCCCGCCGGAGGTGCCCGTCCCTGCGCCGGAAACGCAGGCAGCCGCGCC
>JAFIEC010000387.1 GCA_020832725.1 Paracoccaceae bacterium
CGCGCGGCCACGCCGCCGGGGCGCAGGCTGACCCGTCCCGGCAGGTCGTCTCCGGGCCCCGGGGCGCGGGCACTTCGGGCGATCACGTCCCAATGCGCCGCCCCCGCGATCACCACGCGGGCGGGTGGCCTGGGCAGGGGGGCGAGATGCTCCATTGCGCCTGTCTGGCGCGGCGTGCCCGCGCTGGCAAGGAAAAGGCGCGGGCTTGCATCCCCCGGGGCGGGGCGCTAAGGGGGCACCACTTCACAGGCGGGGTCGGGCCTGCGGGACAGACATCCCCGCAAGGTCCACCGGTTGGGCAGATGCCCTGAGCCCCGCCAAGGCGCAAACCGGAAAGGAAACGACATGGCGCTGCCTGATTTCTCCCTGCGTCAGCTTCTTGAAGCTGGCGTGCACTTCGGCCACCAGACCCATCGCTGGAACCCGCGCATGGCCCCCTTTATCTACGGGGCCAAGAACGGCATCCACATCATCGACCTGACCCAGACCGTGCCGATGCTCGACGCCGCGCTGAACGCGGTGCGCGAGACCGTGGCCAAGGGCGGGCGCATCCTGTTCGTGGGCACCAAGCGCCAGGCGCAGCAGCCCATCGCCGACGCCGCAGAGCGGTCGGCGCAGTATTTCATGAAACACCGCTGGCTGGGCGGTACGCTGACCAACTGGCAGACGGTGTCGGCCTCGATCCAGCGGCTGAAATCCTATGACGAGCAACTGGATGGCGGGGCCGACGGCCTCACCAAGAAGGAACGCCTCAACATGGAGCGGGAGCGCACCAAGCTGCAGGCCAGCCTGGGCGGCATCCGCGAGATGGGTGGCGTGCCCGACCTGCTGTTTGTCGTCGACGTCAAGAAAGAGGCCCTTGCCGTTCAGGAAGCGCGCAAGCTCGGGATTCCGGTCGTCGCCATCGTCGACACCAATTGCAGCCCCGATGGCGTGGATTACCTGATCCCCGGCAATGACGATGCGGCCCGTGCGATCTCGCTCTATTGCGACCTGGCGGCCCGTGCGGCGCTGGATGGCATGTCGGCCCAGCTTGGGGCGGCGGGTGTCGATATCGGCGCGCTGGAAGAGGCCCCCGCCGAAGAGGCGCTTGCCGAACCCGCAGCCGAAGGTCCCGCCGACGATACAGCCGAGGCAGCTCCGCAGGCCGCCGAGGGCGAGAACCAGCCCGCCTGAACCGGGCCCCGTCACGAAACCGATACGGAACCGGGGCCACACCCGGTTCCGACCGACATGTGTGATTCGAGGAGAGAGTCATGGCGATCACCGCCCAGATGGTGAAGGAACTGCGCGAGAAGACCGGCGCAGGCATGATGGATGCAAAGAAGGCGCTGACCGAAACCGCCGGCGACATGGAAGCTGCCGTGGACTGGCTGCGCACCAAGGGGCTGGCCACGGCTGCCAAGAAATCGGGCCGCACCGCAGCCGAGGGGCTGGTGGGTGTCGCGGTCTCGGGTGGCACCGGCGTTCTGGTGGAGGTGAATTCCGAAACCGATTTCGTCGGCAAGAACGCCGATTTCCAGGAAATGGTGAGCACCTTCACCACGGCCGCGCTGGACACCCCCGACCTCGAGGCGCTGAAGGCGGCCGAGATTTCCGGCAAGAGCGTCGAGGCCACCCTGACCGCAGCCATCGCCCGCATCGGCGAGAACATGAGCCTGCGCCGCATGGGTCGGCTGTCGGGTGACAGCGTCGCCGCCTATGTGCACGGAAGCGTGGCCGACGGCCTTGGCAAGATCGGTGTGCTGGTGGCGCTGTCGGGCACGGACAACGGGATCGGTCGCCAGATCGCGATGCATATCGCTGCGGCCGCGCCTGCCTCTCTCTCCGAGGCGGATCTCGACCCCGCCCTGGTGGAGCGCGAGAAGCAGGTTCTGACCGAGCAGGCCCGGGAATCGGGCAAGCCCGAGGCGGTGATCGAGAAGATGATCGTCGGGCGGCTGAACAAGTTCTTCGAAGAGGTGACGCTGCTCAAGCAGAAGTTCGTCATCGACCCCGACAAGACCGTGGCCCAGGCCGCCGAAGAGGCTGGCGTCACCGTCACCGGCTTTCTGCGCTTTGCCGTGGGCGAGGGAATCGAGAAGCAGGAAGAGGATTTCGCCGCCGAGGTCGCCAAGACCCTCGCTGGCTGAACACCTGTTCGTATCGTTGCCGGGGGCGGATTCGCAGGGGCCCGCCCCTTGCCGTTTCAGGGATGCTTCTGGAAGCGGGTGCGGGTGGGACCGGACGCGGCGCCATAATCGAGGCGACGCCCGGTCCCCGTTCCACGGCTCAATTGCCGCCACTCACGGAACAATTGTTCATACCAATCCTGAACTTAATGGGTAGTAGGGAAAACCTTACCCAGGGATGGTGGCTTCACCATCAACCGGCACGCGAGACAGCTCGTAGGCCAAGGGCAGGGCGCGGTGATCCGGGCTGTCTGCCACTGTCGCGAACAAGGCGTTGTGCCGCACCAGCCGCACCAGCGCCTGTGCGGTGGTGTCGGTATGAAGCGCCTCGCGCGCCAGCCTCAGGTGCTTTTCCACGGTGACCACCGAGAGGCCGAGGATCTGGCTGATCTGGGCCGAGGATTTCCCCTCGGCCACCCATTCCAGCACCTCGCGCTGCCGCTCTGTCAGATCCGCCCCGGGAACCGGGCGCGGCAAGGTGAGCAGACGCTGGTGCAGCACCTGGGCGAACAGGGTGTTTGTCGCGCCTTCTTGCCGCCAGAGTGCGTCAACCTGCCGCTGTGTCATGCGCGGCGGTGCGACGAAACTGATGCCCGCGCGCGTGCGGCGGCAGGATGTGGGAAAGCTGATGGTGATCCCCGCAGAATAGCCCAGCCTTCGGTGCAGGCGGATCGAGGCCAACTCGCTGCGGCTGAGGCGGCCTGCGGCGAGTTCCCGCGCTGTCACCGACCACGAGATGGTGCCCGTACGCTCGCCGACAAAACGGGTGAGGGGCGAGGCGGCCATTGCCTCATGGAGCGTGTTCATCCGGCGCGGCTCCATCGTGCTGAGCACCAATGCGTCCGACAATTCGCCGAATCGATCTCCGGGGGCGTTGCGGGCAAGGCCGTAGACCAGCACAGGAAAGCTGCGGTGAGCCATCGCTTCGCAGAATACCTCCCAGGCGCTGTCCACGCCAGGCGCGGTAACGATTCTGCTCAGGGTGTCAAGCTCGGTGCTGGGTGTCATCAAATGGCTTTCTGTTCGCGAAATAATGTTGCCGTGGCGCGTTCATGAAATCAAGACATGGTCTTTTCTTCGCCAACCGCCTGTGCCATCTGCCGGGCAGCTGGGGGCATGCATGGAAAAGCGCTGGGATGTCATCGTCGTAGGGGGGGCCGTGCTGGGTGCGTCGGTCGCCTTCTGGCTCTCGCGTCTGTCGGAGGGGCGTGCCCGCGTTCTGGTGGTGGAGCGTGATCCGTCGTTTGCGCGGGCCTCCACGGCGCTGTCGGTGGCCTCGATCCGGCTGCAGTTCACCAACCCCGTGAATGTGGCGATCTCGCGCATGGGGGTGGATTTCATCCGCCGTTTCGCCGAGGAGACGGGGCTTGCCCGGGGTGAGGCGGACCTTGGGCTGAAGGAGAACGGCTATCTGTTTCTGGCCAGTGACAGCACGCGCGCGGCGCGGCTGGAGGATCTGGCCGCCATGCAACGTGCCCATGGGGCGGGCACGCTGGTGCTGTCCCGGGCCGAGCTGGGCGCGCGTCTGCCGTGGATGAATGTCGGCGATGTCGAAGCCGCCAGCCTTGGCCCGCGCGACGAGGGATGGTTCGACAACATGGGCCTTGTTTCGGGGCTGCGCCGGGCGGCCGAGGCCCGGGGCGTGCGGTTCCTGCGCGACGAGGCGACGGCCCTGCAGATGGCGGGACCGCGCGTGACCGGGGTGCATCTGGCGGGTGCGGGCCTGCTGCAGGCAGGCGCGGTGGTGAATGCCGCAGGCACCTCGGCGGCAATCGTGGCGCGATGGGCGGGTGTGACCCTGCCGGTGGAGCCGCGCAAGCGCACGGTCTTTGTCGTCGATGCGCCCGACCTGCGCGCACCCGGCGCGCCGCTGATCGTGGATCATCAGGGGCTTTACCTGCGTCCCGAAGGACCGCTGTGGCTTTGCGCGGCCAGTCCCGAAGAGGAGGACGGTCCCGCCGATCCGGACGATTTCACCCCCGATCACGCAGTGTTCGAGGACCGCATCTGGCCCATGCTGCACCACCGCTCGGACCGGTTTGCGCGGCTGAAGGTCCTGCGCGCATGGGCCGGGCATTACGCCTACAACACGCTGGACCAGAACGCGCTGGTGGGCCATGCGCCGGGGGTGGAGAACCTCTATCTGTGCAACGGCTTTTCAGGCCACGGATTGCAACAAGCGCCCGCCGTGGGCCGTGGCATGGCCGAACTTGTACTGACGGGGCGATATCAGACTCTGGATCTGGCACCCCTTGATCCGATGCGGGTGGTGACGGGGCGGCCGTTCCTTGAAGAGGCAATTGTCTAGGAAATCAATGGTCTGACGAAGGATGCTCATCCGGGGTCGCAGCTGATGCACTCTGTCGGCATTCGATTTTAGTTAACATAATATATATTATGCGACTTAAGGATAAACGACCACATCCGTATCCCGCGCCCCGGTCTGTTTCCTATCCCAGCGCGTAGCCGGCCCCGCGCACGGTGCGGATCGGGTCTGCCCCGCCGTTCTGGCACAATGCCTTGCGCAGGCGTCCCACATGCACATCGACGGTGCGGCTCTCGACATAGATGTCGCGGCCCCAGACACGATCGAGCAATTGCTCCCGGCTCCAGACGCGGCCGGGCTTTTCGAGGAAGGCGCTCAGCAGACGGTATTCTGTCGGGCCCAGGTGCAGCGGTGCTCCGGCGCGGAACACGCGATGCTGATCGGCGTCCATCTCGATATCGTCATGCACCAGCCGCAGCCCCACGCTGGCCGGTCGCGTCCGGCGCAGGTTGGCCCGCAGGCGCGCCATCAGCTCGTTGATGGAATACGGCTTGAGCACGTAGTCGTCGGCACCCGTTTCCAGCCCGCGCACCCGGTCTTCTTCCTCGGTGCGGGCCGAGATCATGATCACCGGAATGTCGCGCGTCTCCACCCGGCTCTTGATGCGGCGGCAGACCTCGATGCCCGAGACCCGCGGCAGCATCCAGTCCAGCAGGATGATGTCGGGCGGCTGTTCGGAGACCATGAGCAGTGCCTCCTCGCCATCCTCTGCGGTCATGGTGCGGTAGCCCTCGGCCTCGAGGTTGTAGGAGAGCATGGCCCGCTGGCCCGGCTCGTCGTCGACCACCAGCACCAGTGGAACGGTGGAGACAGCGTTCATGTTCATCCCCCTGCCCCGTGGCTCCCGATCGCCGCCACCGTCGATGTGTCGTCCTGCTTGGGCCGGTCATCGTCGGGCGTGGAGCCGGTGGTCATGAACACCACCTGCTCGGCGATCGAGGTGACATGGTCGCCCACCCGCTCCAGGTTCTTGGCGATGAAGAGCAGATGCATGCAAGCGGTGATGTTGCGCGGGTCTTCCATCATGTGGGTCAGGAATTCGCGGAACAGCGCCGAATTCATCTGATCCACCTCGCGGTCGCGCACGCGCACGTCCATCGCCAGGGCGACGTCACGCCGGGCATAGGCGTCCAGCGCATCCTTGAGCATCAGTCGCACGGACTTGGCCATCCGCCGCAGCGAGTTGGAGGCCCCCATGATGGGCGGGCCCTGCACCAGAACCGGGGTGCGCTTGGCGATGTTCTTGGCGTAATCGCCCATCCGCTCCAGGTTGCCGGCGATCTTCATCACGGTGACGGCAAGGCGCAGGTCGTCGGCCATGGGCTGGCGCAGGGCGATCATGCGCACCACGGCGGTGTTGATCTCCTCTTCCAGCGCGTCCACCCGCTTGTCCGAGGCGATGACCTTCTCGGCCTCCTCCTCGTCGCGCATGTCGAGCGCCTTGGCGGCATCGGCGATGGCGGCCTCCACAAGGCCGCCCATGGTCATGACCATCGCCTCGATCTCGCGCAGGTCCTCGTCGAAGGCCTTGCTGGTGTGGGGTCTTTCGTTCATCTGCCTCTCCTTCGATCGTCGGCGCCCCCGGCGCTCGGCTGACATGATCTTGTCGGGCGTTGCGCGATCTGTCGCACGTCATATGTCCGGCAGGCCACGGAATCATGTCTGTTACATGACAGTTAGGTAACACATCGAGCCCGCCGCAAGGCCAGCCCGCCGGGGGTTTCGCGCCGAATGCGGGCCGTACGCCCCGTGGCACCGGTCAGGCCGCAGGCAGCACGACGGAGAAGGAGCTCCCCTCGCCCTTGCGGCTCTCCACGTTCAGCCGGCCCCGGTGACGGTTCACGATATGCTTGACGATGGCGAGGCCCAGACCCGTGCCCCCCATTGCCCGGGAGCGGTGGCTGTCCACCCGGTAGAATCGTTCGGTGATCCGCGGAAGGTGGATCTGGTCGATCCCCTCGCCGTAGTCGATGACATCGACGCGCACCGCCGGGCCGGTAAAGCCCGGCAGGCTGGGCAGGCAACGCAGCGAAATCGTGACCCGTCCGCCGAGGCCGCCGTACTTGAGGGCGTTTTCCACAAGATTGTGGAAAACCTGGATAAGCTGGTCGCGGTCGCCCCGCACCCTTGGCCCCTCCCCCGGGGCGGGCAGGCTGGTTTCGGGGGCCTCGGCGCCGTTCTGGGGAAAGTGGCGCAACTCCACCTTCAGGCCGCTGTCCTCGACCATGGGGCGCAGCGCGGCCAGGGTGGTGCGCAGCACATCGCCCATGACCACCACCTCGCGCGGGCGGACCCGCTCGTTCGCCTCGACGCGCGACAAAGACAGCAGATCGGCGATCAGCCGGTTCATGCGCATCGCCTCGGCTTCCATGATGCCAAGAAAGCGCTCCCGCGCATCGGGGTCGTTGCGGGCGGCCCCGCGCAGGGTCTCGATGAAGCCCACCAGCGCTGTCAGCGGCGAGCGCAATTCGTGGCTGACATTGGCCACGAAGTCGCGCCGCATCTGCTCGGCTTCCTCGATATGGCTGATGTCGTTGAAGCTGACCACGGCACCATCGATGCCGGTCTCGGCCGCGCTCACGGGGGCGACCACGATCGACCATGTGATCTCGGTGCCGGGCGTGTCCACCACAAGGCGGGCCTCGGCGTGGAGCCTGCGCCGCAGCCCCTGCTCGACGGCGGCAAGTGCCTCGGGCTGGCGCAGCACGGCATAGAAGGGCTGCCCCTCGCATCCCGCGCCCAGCAGATCCTGCGCCGCCGCGTTGGCGATCAGGATGGTGTCTTCGATATCCACCACCAGAACCGGCTCGGCCAGCCCGGCCAGAAGGGTGGCGACCTGCAGACGTGGAAAGACGGGCGCCGCTGCAACGTCCTTTTCCGGCGCGCCGGTCGGAGAATCTGAGGAAGGCATACGCCACATGCTCGTCGCTGGTTCCGCAACCGCTTCTATCGCGCGAATGTGACACCTGCGCGTCATTCCCGAAAGGGGGTCGGGAACGACGGCGCGACGGATCAGTCGTCGAGGGCGGCAGCGATCGCGCGTTCAAGCTCCTCCTTGAGCAGCTCGATATCCTCGATCCCGACCGAGAGCCGGAACGTGCCCTCGGTGATCCCCTGCTCCACGCGCTCGGTCCGGGGCATGGAGCGGTGCGAGGAGGAGACCGGATGCGACAGCGTTGTGGCGATGTCGCCCAGCGTCGGCGCAAAGGCCAGCCCGCCCGCACCCCGCACGAACCGGTTGGCGCGCGGCCGACCGATGCCCAGCCGGAAGGTGACGATATTGCCCCATTGCCCGCCGAACAGCCTCTGGGCAAGCGCGTGGTCGGGATGATCGGCCCTGCCCGGATACAGAACCTGCTCCACCTGCGGCAGGTCGGCCAGATGGTCGGCCAGTTCGGCCGCATTCTCGCACACGCGGTCATAGCGCAGGGCAAAGGAATGCAGCCCCCGCTCGGCCAGCCAGCAATCGAAGGGGCTGGGTGTCAGCCCCCAAGTGATCGCGGCATCCTCGATATCGGCGCGCAGCTCCGGGTCGCGGGCAGCGACATAGCCAAGCGTCGCGTCGGAATGGCCTGCCAGCAGCTTGGTGACCGAATGCACGACGATATCGGCCCCCCATTCGAAGGGACGGAAGGCGCGCGGAGTGGTGAAGGTATTGTCCACCATCACAAGCGCGCCTGCCTCCCTTGCGGCGGCGATGATGCCGGGAATGTCGGCCACCCGCAATGTGGGGTTCGAAACGGTCTCGACCACGATCAGGCGCGTCTCGGGGCGGATGGCGGCGGCGATGGCGGCGGCGTCGGTCGGGTCGGCCACGGTGACCGGAAATCCCAGACGCGGCAGATCGCGGCGCAGCATCCGGGTGGTGCGGCCATAAAGCTGTGTCGCCCCGAGGACATGATCGCCCTCGGACAGAACGGCAAGTGCCGCCGCAGCGATGGCACCCATGCCCGAGGAGGTGATGATCCCCCCTTCCCCGGCATCGCGCTCCAGCCCTTCCAGCCAGTCGATCTTGGTCGCGAGGACCTGGGCATTGGGGTGGCCCTCGCGGGCATAGACCGGCGCGGGGGCCCGGCCCTCATAGGCGGCATCCAGCGCGTCGGGGCTCTCGGCCACGTAGACGGCGGATTGATAAAGGGGTGTGACCAGCGGTGTGGAGGGAAAGGCGCGCGGGGCCTCCCGCCGCACAAGCGAACGCCCGGGGCGGGCTGCGGTGGGCTGTGGGGCTGCTGCGGCTATGGGGGGCCTGTCGGGCGGGACGCCCGCATCGGGCGGCACGCCCGCGT
>JAFIEC010000388.1 GCA_020832725.1 Paracoccaceae bacterium
GAAATTTTCACAATGGTACTCGCCATGATTGCATTTGTCAAATGACCTCAGCCTGACCGATAACCCACGCGGCCCGACCCGCCATTGACCCGGCACCGCCGCTCGCCATATGGAACGGGCTGGCCCGGAGAATGCGATGCATCCCCAGATCACGCCGCAGATCCTGCTCCGCGCCTATGCGGCAGGCGTATTTCCCATGGCGCAATCGCGCCATGACCGGGCCATCTACTGGATGGACCCCAAATTCCGCGGCATCCTGCCCATCGGCGGGCTGCACCTCTCGCGCTCGCTGCGCCGCAAGCTGCGGGCCGAGCCCTTCGAGATCAGGGTGAACACCGATTTCGAGGGCGTGCTGCAGGGCTGCGCCGATCGGCCGGAAACCTGGATCAACGCCCAGATCCACGACCTCTACATGGCCCTGCACCATGAGGGGCATGCCCATTCGCTGGAAACCTGGGCCGAGGGCCGTCTGGTGGGTGGCATCTACGGCGTGACCCTTGGCGCCGCCTTCTTCGGAGAGAGCATGTTCTCCCGCCGGCGGGATGCCTCCAAGGTGGCACTGGCGCATCTGATGGCGCGGCTGGCACAGGGCGGCTACACGCTGTTCGACACCCAGTTCGTCACCGACCACCTGATCGGCATGGGCGCGCGCGAAATCCCGCGGGAGGAATACCGCCGCCTGCTGGCCCGATCCATGACCCGACAGGCGGACCCCTTCGCTCAGTTCGCCCCGCTCTCGGGGGAGGAGGCAATACACTGGAGCAGCCAGACATCATAGCGGGCATGCTCCATGGCCGACAGCGCGGGCGAAGAGGCGACCATCCAGCCCGCAAACAGCACGATATCGTCGCGGGTGTCGCGGATGACCAGCCGGGCAAAGGCATCGCCGTCGGGGTTGTCCTCGGGCACGCGGCATTCGTGGACAAGCACCTCCAGCCGGCCAAAGCGGGCGGTGTCACCGGCCATGATCTCCAGATCGGCCCGGCGCGACCCGATCCGGTCAAGCGCGCGCAGCGCGGCACCGGGCATGCTGCGGGCAGGCTCTGCCTGCGGAATCGGGGCCGGAGCGGGGGTGCCAAGCGGCACTGTCTCGAACAGCGGGCGGGTGCCGTCACCGGCCCCCGTGCCCTCTCCATCGCGCTGGATGGTACCGAAGGGACGATCGGGGAACAGAAGCTGCGCCGCTACGGGCTGCCCTCCGCCAAGGGTTGCAAGGACCAGCACGGCAGCCGCGGCACCTGCCTTCATGAATCGCCCGCGACGAAACGCAGCAGCAGCGTGATCAGGCTGACCGCGCCCTGGGTATCAAGGATCTCGTCGCCCGGGCGCAGCATGAAATCCGACCCGCCGGGCACCAGCTCGACGAAATTTCCCCCCAGCAGACCCTCGGACGAAATCAGCGCGGCGCTGTCTTCGGGCAAAGCGATGCCCTGCCGCACGGCAAGGCGGGTCGCGGCGCGAAAGGTGGTCGGATCGAGGGTGATGCCGGTGACCGTGCCCACCTTGACCCCGGCGAGGCGCACATCGGTGCCCACGCCCACCCCCTCGACCGAGCGGAACTGTGCCGTCACCTCATAGGCGGCGGCACCGCCGACCAGGCCCCGCCCCTCGCCCTGCAGCGCGAACCACAGAAAGCCCGCAGCAGCCGCGATCACGACCGCACCAAGCGCCGTCTCTGCCGTGTTGTGCGCCATTGCCGCTATCCCTGCTCGGGGCTCCAGGCTTCGTAGTCGCGCCGCGCCACCGGGCCCTTGGGGGCGTGCAGCGAACCGGGAGGCACATAGCCCGTGCCGGTTCCAGTCAGGTTGGGAAGGTGGGGTTTCTCCCATGCCTTGCGCGGAAGCGGCGCATCGACCGGGGATTCCGCATAGGTGTGGTGCAGCCAGCCATGCCAGTCGGGCGGCACCCGGCTTGCCTCGGACTCGCCCGAGAACACGACCCAGCGGCGGACCCCGTCGGCGGTTTGGTAATAGATGTTGCCGAGATCGTCCTCTCCGACCCGCACACCGCGACGCCAGGTGAAGATCTGGGTGCCGATGGTCTGGCCGTTCCACCAAGTGAACAGACGGTTGAACAGGCTCATGGGCGACTCCGCGTTGGCATGTGCCCGATATGGACCACAGGCGCACAAAGGTCCAGATGCCCGCGCCCGCCACACATCCCGGGCGCAGCCGTGCGCCCGGTCATCGCATGTCAGCCGCCGGTACCGGCCGCCACGCCGCCCTTTGTCTCGGAATAGATCAGCAAGGGCTTGCCGGGGCCGCTGACGGCATCGTCCTTGACGACGACCTCCTGCACGCCGGTCAGGCTTGGCAGATCGAACATCGTGTCCAGCAGGATGTCCTCCATGATCGAGCGCAGACCACGCGCGCCGGTCTTGCGGGCGATGGCGCGGCGGGCAATGGCAACCATCGCCTCGTCGGTGAAGGTCAGCTTGACGCCCTCCAGCTCGAACAGGCGCTGGTATTGCTTGACCAGCGCGTTCTTGGGCTCTGTCAGGATCAGGACCAGCGCGGGCTCGTCCAGATCGGTCAGGGGGGCGATCACCGGCAGGCGTCCGACGAATTCGGGGATCAGCCCGAACTTGAGCAGGTCTTCGGGCTCCAGCTCCGAGAGCATCTCGCCGACGCCACGGGCCTCGGGGTCCTTGACGTCGGCGCCAAAACCGATGCCCGAGCCGCGGCCACGCTGGCTGATGATCCGCTCCAGCCCGGCAAAGGCACCGCCACAGATGAACAGGATGTTGGTCGTGTCCACCTGCAGGAATTCCTGCTGCGGATGCTTGCGCCCGCCCTGGGGCGGGACAGCGGCGACCGTGCCCTCCATGATCTTGAGCAGCGCCTGCTGCACCCCCTCCCCGCTGACGTCGCGGGTGATGGAGGGGTTGTCGGACTTGCGCGTGATCTTGTCGACCTCGTCGATATAGACGATGCCGCGCT
>JAFIEC010000031.1 GCA_020832725.1 Paracoccaceae bacterium
GGCGGCGGGCGCCTCGCGTGGCGGGGTCCGGGCGCTGGCGGTCGCGGCCGTGGCGGCGCTGGCACTGGCGGGCGGCGGGTTCTGGGCGGTGCAGCGGGGCCTGCTGGACGGCGCGATCGAGCGGTTGCCGCTGCCCGCACGCGCCTCGGGCGACGACAGGGCCACGGCCCCGGCGGCCGTCGCCACCACCTTTGTCCCGCTCGATCCGCTGACGATCAGCCTTGCCGCCGATTCGCCCCAGCGCCTGCTGCGGCTGCGGGTGGAGCTTGAAGTGCCCGAGGCCCATGCCTCCGAGGTCGCGCGCCAGACCGGCCGCATCATGGATGTGATCAACACCTACATGACCGCCCTCGACAGCCGCGCACTGACAGAGCCTGCGGCGCTGCTGCTGCTGCGCTCCCAGCTGCTGCGGCGGGCCCAGATCGTCACCGGAGAGGGGCGGGTCAGCGACCTGCTGATTCTCGAATTCGTCCTGCACTGACGCCGCAGACAGACACCGAAAGGGAAAAGCGATGCCCTATCTCTCCGATCTTCTGCTTCTGGCGGCGGCCCTGGGCGCGGGGCTGTATTGCCACCTGCTCGCCCGCCGTCTGCGGCGGCTCTCGCGGCTGGATGCCGGGCTGGGGGCGGCGGTGGTGGCGCTCTCGGCCCAGGTGGACGCGATGACCGCCGCCCTTGGCCAGACAAGGGAGGGTGCCGAGGGGCAGGCCCGACAGCTGGCCGAGGCCGGACATCGCGCCGAGGCCGCCGCCCGCCGGCTGGAGCTGCTGATCGCCGCGCTGCACGACCTGCCCGAGGGAGACGCGCGACAGGCCCCCCCGGGAGACAGCGGTCCGGGGCCGTCCCGTCCGGAACCGGCACCGGACACGGCCCTGCGGGGATTGGCATCAGACACGGCCCTGCGGGCCGATTCACCACAATCCCGCCACCCGGGCGGCGCCCCTGGCGCAGCCCTGCGGGGGGATTCGCCGTCGGCACTCCCCCGGGGTGACCCTTCCTCTGCACCCCTCCGGGGGGATTTTTCCTCTGCACCCCTCCGGGGTGACGGGCACAACAGCCTTCCCCCCTTCCTGCGCCGCGCGCCTCTGGCGGAGACGGCGGGATGAGCGCGCGCGCAGGGTCGCAGGGGCTGCGGGGGCGCGGGCTGCTGCTCTCGGCCCTGGTGGGGCTGGTCCTGGTGTCGGCGGGGCTGCGGCTGCCCGGGCTGGGGGCGGCGCTGGCCCAGGCCGGGCGCGACGCCCCGCCCGGCCCCGCATGCCTCGACGAAGGCGCGCTGGAGCTGCTCATGGCCGACCTCGACGACCGCGCCCGGCGTCTTGCGCAGCAGGAGGCGGCACTGGCCGCGCGGGCAAGCCTCGTTGCCACTGCCGAGGAACGGCTTTCGCAGGAGCGTGCCGCGCTCGAGGCCGCCGAGGCCCGGCTGTCGGAGGTGCTCGCCATGGCCGACCGCGCCGCAGAGCGCGATGTCGCCCGCCTCACCGCCATGTACGAATCGATGCGCCCCCGCCAGGCCGCCGCCCTGTTCGAGGCCATGCCGCCGCCCATCGCTGCGGGTTTTCTCGGCACCATGCGCACCGACCCCGCCGCCGCGATCCTGGCCCTGATGACCCCGGATCGCGCCCGCGAGGTCAGCCTTGCCCTCGCCGCCCGCAACGCCCGCGCGCCCCGGGAGTGACGGCACAGGGGAACCCGGCGCCGGTGGCGCTTTCTTAACCCCCTCCGGCGCAGAGAGGGACAGGAGGGAACGCGCATCATGTTCGGACTGATCGGCATCGTGGTCGTCTTCGTGATGGTCTTCGGCGGCTACATCGCCGCCGGCGGCAAGATGGGCATCATCCTGTCGGCCCTGCCCTACGAGATGGTGATGATCGGGGGGGCCGCCACCGGGGCCTTCATCATCGCCAACGACCCCAAGGGCGCGCGCCACACACTCTCCAGCCTCACCCGGGTCTTTCGCGGCCCCCGGTGGAAGCAGCAGGATTTCCGGGACCTGCTGTGCCTTCTGTTCGAACTGGTGCGCCTGGGCCGACAGAACCCGGTCGATCTGGAACAGGCTATCGAGACCCCTTCCGAATCGGACTTGTTCCGCCGCTACCCCCGCATCCTCGCCGATGCCGAGGCGGTGGACCTGATCTGCGACACGCTGCGCTCGGCCGCCATGAACTATGACGACCCCCATCAGGTCGAGGAGGTTCTGGAAAAGCGGATCGAGGCGATCCAGCACCATGCCATTCACCCCGTTCATGCCGTGCAGACCGTGGCCGACGCCCTGCCCGCGCTGGGTATCGTCGCCGCCGTCCTTGGCGTGATCAAGACCATGGCCTCCATCGACCAGCCCCCCGAGATCCTCGGCACGCTCATCGGCGGGGCGCTGGTGGGCACCTTCCTCGGCGTGTTCCTCGCCTATGGCTTCGTCGGGCCGATGGCCTCCCGCCTGCGCAGCGTGGTGGAGGACGAGCTGCATTTCTACACCCTCATCCGCGAGGTTCTGGTGGCCAATCTGCACGACCACCCGGCCAATATCTGCATCGAGGTCGGCCGCCAGAACACACCCACCCACATCCGCCCCCGCTTTGACGACCTGGAGACGGACCTGCGCGCCCTGCGCCAGGGCAGCTGAGGGCCGCGCGTGACACCGATGCCCCCGATACCATACCCATGGGAGGGGATCGCCCCGCACCCGGCCCAGCACCCCGAACCCTGCCCCGACCCGGCGGCAAGCCTGTGCCGGGGTGCGGGCGCGCGGGCGGGCGCAGGGGCGGGCCCGGTTGTGGCTGCGGCGGACAGGACGGGTCAGGCAATCGCTGCGGACGCGCGTCCGGACGGGGGCCTGTGTCTGCGCACCCGGCTGCGCGAAGGTCTGCGCGAGGGTCTGCGCCAATGTCTGCGCGCCCTTGCGCGAGGCTCTCCGGGGACAGGCGCTCACACTGGCCCGGGCAATCGCCCGCGCACTGGGACTGGCCTCCGGGCCGCTCCGAGCACCCTTGCGCGGGCGGCGATGCTGGCACTGGCCGCCCTGTCGTGGCTGCTGACCCCCGGCACCGCCGCAGGCCAGGACATCCCCCTCCGCGCCGGAGAGCACGGGGCCTTCACCCGCATCGTGCTCTATCTCGGCACCCAGGCCAGCTGGGAGCTTGGGCGCATCCCCGGCGGCTATGGCCTCTGGATCGACCTGCCCCCCGGCGCGCGGCTCGATACCTCCCGCGTGTTCGAGCGGATCCCCCGCACCCGGCTGGCCCGCCTGTCGCAGCTGACCCAGGCAACCGGCGAGGGCGGCGCGGACGCCGATGCGCCGGGCGCGGGTCTTGCGCTGGCCCTCGCCTGCGGGCCCTGCCATGCGCGGGGCTTCGAGCAGGCGGGCGGCCTTCTGGTGATCGACATCGCCGACGGCCCCGCCCCCGATCCCAGATTCGAAGGCCCCTCCCGCCTTGTCGCGCCGCCGCCACACAGGGCGGCACCCCCAACGGCCCCCACACCCGCTCCCTCCCCCCGGCCCGGGACGCCGGCCACAAGCGCGGGGCCGACGGGGGCCGACGCAGGGGCCGGGGGGGCAGACGG
>JAFIEC010000018.1 GCA_020832725.1 Paracoccaceae bacterium
TGCCGAACAAACGCCCTCCCTATAGGCAAGCGCGACGCAGAAGGGAACCGCCCCTGCCGTGGTGCTGGACAGGCGGGCGGGGTTCTGCCAGCACTATCAAAAGTTGTAGCAGGGCGTGGCGGTGTTCCGGTTCGTAGTGAAATGGGTCTTTGCCTTTGCGCTGCTGACGGTGACGTACAACCCCGGCATGTGGAGCTATGGGGCCTGGCTTGCGAATGGCCATGACGGGCGCACCTCGCTTGCCGTGCTGCTCGGGCTGTTGCTGCTGGTGGCCTATGTCCTCAGCCTTCGGGCGGCGCTGCGGGCGGTGGGGCTGGCGGGCCTGGCAACGGTTGCGGCCTGCCTGGGCGCGCTTGGCTGGGTTCTGGCCGATCTGGAGATGTTGCCCCGCAACGATCACGCGGCGCTGGCCTGGCTTGGCCTTGTGGGTCTGTCGGCTGGGCTGGCGGTGGCGATGGCCTGGGACGACCTGCGCCTTGCCTTCCTGCCCCCGGGCCGCAGCCGCAGCCGCAGCCACGACGAATAGCACAGCCACCGGCCAAACCCCGGGCCGCCCCGGGCCGGCCGAAAAACCTTGCGGCCCGGGCCCCGATTGCCTATCTGGGGCGCGACATGGCGGGGGTCTGCAGCCCAAGGCGGTATGGCCCCGACCTGCTCGGCCCGGGGCTGACCCGGTCGCAGCCGCGCCGCAACACAGAAGGGCAGCATGACCAACGTCATTCTCGTCGTCCACCTCATCCTTGCGCTCGCCCTGATCGGGGTGGTGCTGATGCAGCGCTCCGAAGGAGGAGGTCTTGGCATCGGCGGTGGCGGCGGTGCCGTGACCGGCCGCGCTGCGGGAACCGCGCTTGGCAAGGTGACCTGGGCACTGGCGATCGCGTTTCTGACCACCTCGATCACGCTGACGGTGATGGCGACGCGCGACACCGGCACCGGCTCCTTGCTGGAGCGTCTGGGGGGCGAGACATCCGCGCCGCCCACCGCCGATGACGGCCCGGCACTGCCGCCCGCGCTGGACATCCTTCCGCCGCGCGCCGGCGACGCGCCCGCAGGCCCGCCCCGCGCCGACTGAGCCGACACCGGGACGGGCTGCGCTTGTCAGGGCCGCCATAATCCCCTAAGCGTCAAATCCCGTGGCGGCAGCCGTCGGCGTGGCGCGATGCCAAGGCCTGACATGAACCGGAACAGCCGCACGGGGGGCGCGAGATGGCGCGTTATATCTTCATAACCGGCGGCGTGGTCTCGTCCCTGGGCAAGGGGCTTGCCTCGGCGGCGCTTGGCGCTCTGCTGCAGGCACGGGGCTTTTCGGTGCGCCTGCGCAAGCTCGATCCCTATCTGAACGTCGATCCCGGAACCATGAGCCCGTTCGAGCATGGCGAGGTCTTTGTCACCGATGACGGGGCCGAGACCGACCTCGACCTGGGCCATTACGAGCGCTTTACCGGTGTCTCGGCGCGCATGACCGATTCCGTCTCGTCGGGGCGCATCTATTCCAACGTTCTGGAAAAGGAGCGCCGGGGCGATTACCTGGGCAAGACGATCCAGGTGATCCCCCATGTCACCAACGAGATAAAGGACTTCCTCTCCATCGGAGAGGATGAGGTCGATTTCCAGCTCTGCGAGATCGGCGGCACGGTGGGCGACATCGAGGGGCTGCCCTTCTTCGAGGCAATCCGCCAGTTCGCCCAGGAGCGTGCCCGGGGCCAGTGCATCTTCATGCATCTCACCCTGCTGCCCTGGCTTGCCGCCAGCGGCGAGCTGAAGACCAAGCCGACGCAGCATTCGGTGAAGGAGCTGCGCTCGATCGGAATCGCCCCCGACATCCTGGTCTGCCGCTCCGAGCAGCCCATCCCCGACAAGGAACGCGACAAGATCGCGCTGTTCTGCAACGTCCGACCCGAGGCGGTGATCCCGGCCTATGATCTGAGCTCGATCTACGAGGCGCCCATGGCCTATCACAACGCCGGGCTGGACCAGGCGGTGCTTGACGCCTTCGGCATCGCGCCCGCGCCACGGCCCAATCTGACGCGCTGGCAGGATGTGACCGACCGGCAGGAGAATGCAGAGGGCACGGTTCGGGTCGCGGTGGTGGGCAAGTACACCCAGCTGGGCGACGCCTACAAATCCATTGCCGAGGCCCTGACCCATGGTGGCATGGCCAACCGCGTGCGGGTCCGGGCGGACTGGGTGGACAGCGAAATCTTCGAGCGCGAGGACCCCGCCGCCCATCTGGAGGAATTCCACGCCATTCTGGTGCCCGGCGGTTTTGGCGAGCGCGGAACCGAAGGCATGATCCGTGCCGCGCGCTTTGCGCGGGAAAAGGGCATCCCCTATTTCGGCATCTGCCTCGGGATGCAGATGGCGGTGATCGAGACGGCGCGCAATCTTGCGGGCCTCACCGACGCCGGATCGGAGTAATTCGACCACGAGGCCGGAGAGCGCCGCTTCACGCCGGTGGTCTATCACCTCAAGGAATGGGTGCAGGGCACCCACCGCGTGCGCCGCAGCACCAGCGACGCCAAGGGCGGAACCATGCGCCTTGGTGCCTATGCCGCGCAACTGGCCGAAGGTTCGCTGGCTGCCCGCATCTATGGCGCGACCACGATCGAGGAGCGTCACCGCCACCGCTATGAGGTGGACATCCGCTATCGCGAACAGCTGGAGGCGGCTGGCCTGCGCTTCTCGGGGATGAGCCCCGACGGACGCCTTCCCGAAATCGTGGAGGTGGCGGGCCATCCGTGGTTCATCGGCGTGCAGTTCCACCCCGAGCTGAAATCCAAGCCCTTTGCCCCCCACCCGCTGTTTGCGGATTTTGTCCGCGCTGCGCTGGAGATCAGCCGGCTGGTCTGAGCCCGCGCCGATCCGGCCCGCCCGGTCCTGAATGCCGACTTCACGGCAAGACACCCCGGCGCGGCGGCAAGCGCCTGCCGCCTATTCGGCGGCCTTGTCGGCGGCTGATTTCCGGGCTGCCGGCTTTTTCGCCGTGGCCTTCCTTGC
>JAFIEC010000019.1 GCA_020832725.1 Paracoccaceae bacterium
TCGAAATACCCCGGGGCCAGCGCGTTCACGCGGATGCCATGGCGCGCCAGCTCGCGCGCCATGGCGCGCGTCAGCTGCACCACCCCCGCCTTTGCGGTCGCGTAATTGGCCTGCGTCGGTTGCACGATCAGCCCCAGGACCGAGGCGATATTGACGATCGCGCCGCCCCTGCCGCGCGCCACCATACCCCGCGCCACGATCTGGCCCAGCCGCCACACGCCCGTCAGGTCCACATCAAGCACCCGGGACCAGGCCTCCTCGGTCATCTCGAGAAAGGGCTGGGTGTCGGCGATGCCGGCATTGTTGACAAGGATGTCGATGCCGCCCCACGCGGCCTCGGCCGCCGCCACCGCATCCTCGAGACCCGCCCGGTCGGTCACATCCGCAGCAAAGGCGCGAGCCGTGATTCCCTCGGCCTGCAACTCCGCAGCCAGCGCCTGCAGCTTTGCCTCGCTGCGCGCCAGCAGCGCCACCCGCGCCCCCTGCGCGCCCAGCGTCCGGGCGAAATGTGCGCCCAGTCCCGACGACGCCCCGCTGACAAGCGCCACGCGCCCAGACAGATCCACCTGCATCATGCCACCCGCCGCACAGGCCGGGCATGCGCTCTTTCGATGCGTGTTTTCATATGCTTGCCTCCCCTTTCACGGACGTTACAGCGCCTTCGGAACCGGCCCTGCGGCCCTCTCGGCGCGGACATTGGCACAGCCTTGCGGGGGGGGCCAGCCCCCCGGGATGCCGTCTTTCGCACGCTCGCGCCCTGCACCGCCCGAAATAGAGGCAGTTGGCGAATTCCACTTGATCTCCCGGCAGCCACAAGGTAATTATCTTTCGCAGGAGGATGGCCCCATGAAAGATATGTGCTTTGACGATATCGGCACCGTCCATATCGAGGATATGGAACCGGGCATGGCGCGCAGCCTGACCAAGGTCATCACCGACAGGGAGATTCAGCTCTTTGCCGATCTGAGCGAAGACCGGAACCCCATCCACCTGTGCGAGAATACCGCCCGCCAGTCCCCCTTCCGGGAGCGGATCGCCCACGGCATGCTGTCGGCCAGCCTGTTCTCCGCCCTGCTGGGAGAGCGGCTTCCGGGCCATGGCACCATCTATCTGGGCCAGAACCTGCGGTTCACCGCACCGGTGCGGGTGGGCGAGGCAGTCACCGCCGAGGTGCGCATCATCGAGATCGACCGCCCCCGCCGCCGGGTGCGCCTGTCCTGCGAGGCGCGGGTGGGCGAGACCGTGGTGATCACCGGGGATGCCCTGGTGCTGGCCCCCTCACGAGGCTGAGCCCGGGCGCCCGGGCCTCTCAGCCGCTGGCGACGGCAACCGGGCCTTGTGCCCCCAGCCCGTCCGCGAATGCGGCCAGAAGCGCATCGACATCGGCCTCGGTCGTGGACCAGTCGCACACCAGGCGCGCCGATACAGGCTCGTGGCCCGGCCCCTCGAGGCTCTGGCCGAAGGGCCACAGATAATACTGCGCGCCTGCCGCGCGCGCATGGCGATGCGCCTCGCGCGGCAGGGCGGCAAACAGCATGTTGCCATCCACCGGATGCAGAAGGGCGGCCCCCGGCAGGGTCCGGAGCCCGTCGGCCAGCCGCTTCGCGGCACGGTTGGCCCGCGCGGCAAGGTCCAGCCACAGATCGCCCTCCAGATAGGCCTCCATCTGCGCAGACAGGTACCGATGCTTGGAGAAGAGATGCCCGCCCCGCTTGCGGCGCAACTCGAATTCCCACGATTTCGCCGGGTCGAACAGGATCACCGCCTCTGCCCCCGGAAGGCCGTTCTTGGTGCCCCCGAAGGACAGGGCATCAACGCCGGCGCGCCATGTCAGATCGGCGGGCGCGCAGCCCAGCGCCGCCACCGCATTGGCAAAGCGGGCCCCATCCATATGCACCGGCAGCCCGTGGGCGCGGGCGATATCGGCCAGCGCCCGCACCTGCCCGGGCGCATAGACCGCGCCCGCCTCGGTGATGTTGGTCAGCGACACCGCCCCGCGCTGGACATTGTGCACGCCCACCTGCCCCGTCGCCGCAACCGCCTGCGCCAGCGCCTCCGGCGTCATGCGGCCATGCTCTCCGGGAACCAGCGTCAGCTTGGCCCCGCCGGTATAGAATTCCGGCGCGCCGCATTCGTCGGATTCCACATGGGCCTCGCGATGGCAGAAGATCGTGGCCCAGGGCGGGCACAGGCAGGCCAGCGCCAGCGCATTGGCCGCCGTGCCGGTGGCCACCAGATGCACCGCCGCCTCCGGGGCCTCGAAGATCTCGCGCAGACGGGCCCGCACCCGCTCCATCGCCGGGTCTGCCCCATAGGAGGGCGCATGGCCCGCATTCGCCGCCACCAGCGCCGCCATCACCTCGGGCGCGGCGGGCCCGGCATTGTCGGATGTGAACCACATCAGAACGTCTCCTCCAGCACGTGGTCTTCCAGCTCGTCGTCGGGAATTCCGGTCTCGGGCAGGGTGCGCCCGGCCATGGAGATACCCGCCTCGGCAACACTCTCGGCCCGCCCTGTCAGCAGCGGGTGCCATTCCGGCAGGCCCTCGCCGTGGTGCAGGCGGCGATAGGCGCAGGTCTCGGGCATCCAGTAGGCGTTCTCCGCGATGTTTGCCGCCGTCAGCTGCACGCAATCGGGCACATGGCGGCGGCGCTGGGGATAATCCATGCAGGTCGCCGACTCGGTGCACAGCAGGCGGCAGGCGACGCGGGTAAAGACCACCTCGCGCGTGTCCTCGTCCTCCAGCTTGCGCAGGCAGCACCGGCCGCAGCGGTCGCACAGCGCCTCCCACTCGGCCCGGGTCAGCTGCGCCAGCGGATAGCGCTCCCAGAAACGGCGGCGCAGGCGGGGCGCGGGCGCGGGGCGCGTCACGAGGCCGCCCCGGGCATGCCGCCCGCCGCCATGGCCATGCCGGGGGCGACCGAAGCCAGGGCGGCACGGGCGGCGGCGCTGTCGCGGTCCATCTGCGCGATCAGCGCCTCCAGCCCGTCGAACCGCGCCTCGGGCCGCAGAAAGGCCACCAGCCCCACCGACAGCGTCGCGCCATAGAGATCGCCCGAGAAATCGAACACGAAGCTCTCCAGATTGGGCCGGTTCTCTCCGAACATCGGGCGCACCCCAAGGCTTGCCACCCCGTGGTAGCTGCCGCGATGGGGCCCGTCGAGCACGTCGACCAGAACCGCATAGACCCCGAAGCGCGGCAGATGCAGCCCGTCGAGGGCCATGTTGGCGGTGGGATAGCCCAGCTCGCGCCCCTGCTTCTCGCCGTGGATCACCTCGCCCTCGATCCGGTGCCAGTGGCCCATCATGCGCGCCGCCACATCGGGCGCCCCCTCCGACAACGCGCGGCGGATGGCCGACGAGGACACGACCTCACCCCCCTCCCCCAGAAGCGGCAGCAGATCGACATCGAAGCCAAGCTCTGCCCCGAGGCGGGCCAGATCCTCTCCCGTCCCGGCGCGCCCGCGACCAAAGCAGAAATCCTCTCCGACGGTCACATGCGCCACGTCCAGCCCCTCCGGGCCCAGCACACGGGCGGCGAAATCCTCGGGGCTCAGCGCGGCAAGGGCGGCATCGAAGGGCAATTCCACCAGAAGCTCCACGCCAAGCTTCTCCAGCCGGTGCGCCCGGGCACGGGCGTTCATCAGCCGGAATGGCGGGGCGTCTGGCGCAAAGAAGGCCCGCGGATGCGGCTCGAAGGTGAGCACGCCGAACCGCGCCCCCCTCCGGGCTGCGGCGGCGCGCGTCCGGTCCAGCACATGCAGATGGCCACGGTGGACGCCGTCGAAATTGCCGATGGCAATGACGGCGCGGCGGACGTCGGGGGGCGGCTGATGATGGTGGCGGAGCATCTGCATGGGCTGGCTCTACAGCATCGGCGGCGGTCAGGGAAACCGCAAATCCGGTCCCGGGCGGCGGCCCCCTCGGAGCCTCCCCTGCGGCACCGCCTCGCCCCGGAACGGCGCGCGCGCCGTGATCATGCGCCCGCCGGAAACGGGGCAAGCCCCAGATGCTCACGCAGCGCCGCTGCCACCGCGGCCGGATGGCTGAGCGGCACCATGTGGCCCGCCCCCGGCACCGACAGCCGCCGCACCTGCGGCAGGACACCCGCCAGAACATCATGGATCGCCCGGATGACGGGCGGCGTCTGCGCCCCGTCGATCAGCAGCAACGGCAGGTGCAAACCGGCCAGCCCGGCCAGCGTCACCGGCCCCACGCGGTCCGCTGCCATGGCGCGGGCATGGCCCACGATCATCGGCAGACGCTCCAGCACATAGGAGCGCCGCGCGGGGGGCAGCGCCTCCCATGGCGGGCCGTCTCCCCATGTCGCCAGGAACCCGCGAGCCGCCTCCTCGGCCTGCCCCGAGGCGATCAGGGCGGCCAGCCGGGCCTCGGCCTCGAAATGCGGCCCCGCAAGCGGATGCCCCGCCTCGCGCAGAAGCGAGAATTGCACCGGCTCGATCAATGTCAGGCTGCGCACCGCCCCGGGCCGTTCCAGCGCCAGGCGCAGGGCCAGTGTGCCGCCCAGCGAATGGCCCACCAGATCGACCTTGCCGCCCATCGCCTCGATCAGCGGCCAGGCCATGAGCGCACCCTGCTCCTGCGCCGTGTGCGGAGGATCGAGCGGTGCGCTCTGGCCGTGGCCGGGCAGGTCCATCGCGCGCAGATGGGCGGCATCGCCAAGCTTCGCGGCCATCCCGTCCCACGCGCGGGAATGGGCCAGCGCGCAATGCAACATCAGCACGCCCCGCACGCCCTCTGCCGGGGCAAGCCCCGCCTCGGTCCAATGCGTCGCGAAACCTGCGTGCAGGGCGCCGGGCATCAGATGCGCCCCGCCAGATGCGCCTCGAGATGGGAGAGCCGGTCGTGACCCCAGAACAGCTCCTCTCCGACCAGATAGCTGGGCGTGCCGAAGACCCCGCGCCGGATCGCCTCTTCGGTATTGCGACCGTAGGCCTCGGCCCCCGCCAGCATCCCGGCACCGGCAAGCGCGCGATCAAAGCCCGCCGCCTCCAGGCAATCGGCGATCACCGCATCCTCGGCGATGTCGCGCTCCTGGGCCCAGCAGGCCGCCAGAAGGCCGCGCACCAGCGCCCCGGTATCGCCCCCCCCGGCACCTTGCGCGGCGATCACGGCAAAGGAGGCGGGGGCCGGGTTCGTGGGCCAGTGGCGCGGGCGCAGGGTGATCGGCATGCCCGCCATCGCCGCAGACCGGCGCAGGTCTGCCAGCCGATAGGCCTGCCGCGATTCGTGGCGCTGCGGCAGGGGCGTGCCCCCGGTGCGAGCATAGACCTGCGCGATGTCGAAGGGCCGCCAGACCACCTCGGCCCCCCGGGCCTGCGCGATCCGCTCCAGGCCGTCGCCTGCCAGATAGCAATAGGGCGAGAGCAGCGAGACGAAATATTCGATACGGGCCAAGGGGACCTCCGGGACAAGGGTTGCGGGTTTGCAAGACCGTATTGCAGTGCTAAGCGGTGTCAATCTCGCCCCGGCCCCCCGGGGCGCGGGAGCGGCCCCCACCAGAGCGGGGCGCCCCGCCAGAACGAGGGCTTTTCATGACAAACCGGTTCGAACCCAGGCTCATCTCGGGCAATGCAAACCGACCGCTGGCCGAGGCGATCTCGCGCCGCGTCTCGGTGCACAGGGGCCGACCCGTGCCGCTGATCGATGCGCGGGTGGAGCGGTTCAACGACCAGGAAATCTTTGTCGAGGTGTTCGAGAACGTCCGCGGCGAGGACATGTTCATCATCCAGCCCACCTCGCGGCCGGCAAACGACAACCTGATGGAACTGCTGATCATCGCCGACACGCTGCGCCGGTCTTCGGCTGCGCGGATCACAGCCGTCATTCCCTATTTCGGCTATGCAAGGCAGGATCGGCGCAGCAAGGCCCGTACTCCCATCTCGGCCAAGCTGGTGGCGAACCTGATCACCGAGGCCGGTGTCGAGCGGGTGCTGACCGTGGACCTGCACGCCGCCCAGATCCAGGGATTTTTCGACATCCCCGTGGACAACCTCTATGCCTCTCCCATCTTCGCGCTCGACGTGCGCCACCATTTCCGCGACCGGCTGGACCAGATCACCGTGGTCTCGCCCGATGTCGGCGGTGTCAGCCGCGCCCGCGAGCTGGCCAAGCGAATCGACGCGGGCCTTGCCATCGTGGACAAGCGCCGCTCGGCCCCGGGCGAAGTCGCCGAGATGACCGTGATCGGCGAAGTGCGCGGCCGCATCTGCATGATCGTGGATGACATCGTCGATACCGCTGGCACCCTGTGCAAGGCCGCCGAGCTGCTGATGGAGCAGGGCGCGGCGGAGGTGCATGCCTATATCACCCACGGTGTGCTGTCGGACCCGGCGGTTGAGCGGATCGCGGCGTCCCAGCTCAAGACGCTGATCACCACCGACACGATCGAGCCCGCAGCGCAGGTACGCGCCTGCCCGCGCATCCGGATCCTGCCCACGGCCCCGCTGCTGGCCCAGGCGATCCTGAACATCAGCCACGGCACCTCGGTCTCCTCGCTGTTCGAATCCGAGACGCTGGCCCCGATCTACGAGGCGCAGTTCCCCCAGGCCTGACCCGGCGGACCCGTTGCCGCAGACACCCGGACCAGCTGCCGGGCACATGGCGCGCGCGCGGTGGACAGAAGCGGTGGACAGAATGCGTGTTTGAAGAAGAGGGTTCCGGGGCCGTACCCGGCCCGGCGACCGCGCGCGGACCTTCAGCCGATGGGCCGGGCGGGGCGCGCGCCTCAGCCGGAGCGGGCCTTTTCCTGCCAGCGGCCGCTTTCCTGTGACCAGTATCGGGCGGGAAGGCCCGCGGCCGTGAGCATGCGCCACTGGGCACGGGCCTCTTCGGTGCGCGCGGGATCGGTGCCGTCGAACACCAGGCAAAGCCGTTCCGCCGCCGCCGCATCGACCGGCGACAGGCGCGCGCCGGCCACGGCCATCAGCATCTGCGCCCCATTGGCCGCAGGCCCCTCTGTCAGGGTCAGCAGGACAGGCTGGCGCGGGGCCTCGGGGGTGCCGTCGAGACCATGGGGCAGGAACCCGTCCTCGGGTTCCGCCCACAGGCGCGCATCCATCGCGTGCATGGCCGCCTCGTCGGCCCAGCGGATGCAGATGCGCCAGCCGCGCTCCCGGCCTCGGACGAGCAGCACCGGCAGCACCCGCTCCAGAGGGTCGCGGGTGAGGTGGTAGAAATGCGCCTCAGCCATCTTTCTCGAAACGGTCGCGCACCAGCCGGTCAAGGCTCAGCACGCCCCAGCCCGAGGCACCCTTGGGCGCCAGCGCCGTTTCGGCGGAGGTCTTGCAGGTGCCCGCGATATCGAGATGCACCCAGGCCGTGCCCTCGCGCACGAAGCGCTGCAGGAACTGCGCCGCGGTGATGGAGCCCGCCGCGCGGCCGCCGACGTTCTTCATGTCGGCGATGTCGGACTTCAGCATCTTGTCATAGGCCTTGCCCAGCGGCATGCGCCACGCGCCCTCGCCCTCGGCCGCGCAGGCCTTGAGGAGGTCGGCGCAGAACGCGTCGTCGTTGGAGAAGACGCCGGTATTCTCGTGGCCCAGCGCGATGATGATCGCGCCGGTCAGGGTGGCCAGATCGACCATCGCGGCAGGGGCAAAACGTTCCTGCGCGTACCACATGACATCGGCCAGAACGAGCCGACCCTCGGCATCGGTGTTGATCACCTCGATCGTGTCGCCCTTCATCGAGCGGACAACATCGCCCGGCCTCTGGGCATTGCCCGAGGGCATGTTCTCCACCAGGCCGACAAGCCCCACGACATTGGCCCGCGCGCTCCGCAGCGCCAGCGCCTTCATCACGCCCGCGACCACGCCCGCGCCGCCCATGTCCATGGTCATGTCTTCCATGCCTGCGGCGGGCTTGATCGAGATGCCGCCGGTGTCGAACACGACGCCCTTGCCGATCAGCGCCAGCGGTGTCTCATCGCCTTCGCCGCCGCGCCATTGCATGACGACGACGCAGGACGGGCTGTCAGAGCCCTGCCCCACGCCCAGCAGCGCGCCCATCCCCAGTTCGCGCAGGCGGGCCTCGTCCAGGACCTCGACCTCGACGCCGATCTCGCGCAGCCCCTCCAGCCGGGCGGCGAATTCGGTGGTGGTGAGGATGTTGGCGGGCTCGCTGACCAGATCGCGGGTCAGGAACACGCCCTCGGCCAGGGCCGAGAGCGGGGCGAAGGCCGCGCGCACCGCGTCGGGATCACGCACGAGGCAGGTGACGGGGCCGGGGCCCTCGGGGGCGGGTTCGGCCTCGTCTGCCTCCTTGCGGCTGCGGTGATCGGTGAAGGCATAGGCGCGCAGGCTCAGCCCGAGAACGATCTCGGCGGCACGCGGATGGGAGGCTGCAAGAAGATGCATTCCCTCCGCGCCCAGCGCCTTGCCAAGCGTGGCACCGGCCTTGCGCGCGGTGGCGGTATCGGTCTTGCGCGGAAGGCGCACCAGCACGACCGCCTCGGCGGCCAGACCGGCGGGCCATGAGAGCGTCAGCGCCTGCCCCTCCTCGAGTTTGCCGAAGGCTGCGCTTTCAAGCGCGCGGGTCAGCGCACCCCGCATGGCCCGGTCTATGCGGCGGGCGGCCGGGTCGAGCCGGGTGCCCGGCTCGGCCAGCACCGCGATCTTTCCGGCGGCCGCGACAAGCTGCTCTGGCTCGGGCGTGGCGAAGGTAATGGCGACGGGGCGTGTCATGGCATTCTCCAGGCGATATCCGTTGCCCAACAGCTAGCCCGACAGGGGCCCGGGCGCCAGCCCCCGGGCTAGGCAGCGACGGGTGGCTCTGCTAGAGCGGGTCAGGCCCAGATAAAGGGGGGCGCCCGTGGCCCGCTACGACAGGTATGTGCTGTCGCAACTGATGCTGAGCTTCGGCTTCTTTGCGCTGGTGCTGATCGCCGTCTACTGGGTCAACCGCGCAACCGGCATCTTCGACTCGCTGGCCGCAAGCGGGCACACGCTGCGGGCGTTCGCCACCTATATGGCGCTGTTCCTGCCCCAGGTCGTGGCGATCACGCTGCCGGTGTCGGCACTGGTGGCCAGCGTGATCGTCACCCGCAGGCTGGCCGAGGACCGCGAGCTTGTGGTGCTGCAGACCGCAGGCACGGGGCCGTTCCGGCTGGCGCGTCCATATGTGATGTTCGGCCTTGTGGTGGCGCTGCTGGCGGGGCTTCTGGCCCATGTCTTCGTACCCCAGAGCCGGGCGCAACTGCTGGAGCTGGAACGAGAGCTGGCCGCGGATACGGCAGTGCGCCTGATCCAGCCCGGCCGCTTCGTCCATCCCGCGCCGGGGGTCAGCCTGTTCGTGCGCGGGGTCGAGGAGTCAGGCGCGCTGACACAGCTTTTCCTGCATGATGGCCGCGACGAGGACTCTCCCGGCACCTATGTCGCGCGCCGCGCGGTCCTGGTCGCGGATGGCGTGCAGGCGCGGCTGATCATGTCGGACGGGGTCCTGATGACGCTGATGCAGCCCGGCACGCGGATGCGCACGGTGCATTTCAACGAGGCCAGCCTCGATCTGAGCGCCTTCCTGCCTCCGCCTGCCCCGCGCAGGGCGACGCCACGGGACTACCCGACCCTTGCAACGCTGTTTCCCGACGATGAGATGCTTGCCACAACCGGCCTCGACCGCGCGGTGTTCCTGTTCGAGGCGCATGACCGTCTGGTACAGCCGATCCTGCCGCTGGTGCTGCCGGTGCTGTCCTTTGCCATCCTGCTGGCCGGGGGCTTCAGCCGCACCGGGCTGTGGCGCCCCGTGGCGCTGGTGACGGTGGCGGCGGTGCTGATCGTGCTGGCGGGCAATGCCGCACGAACGGCGGCGATACGCGACCTGTCGCTCTGGCCTCTGCTTTATGCGCCGGGATTGGCGGCAGGGCTTCTGGCGGCGGGGCTGCTGCTGCGGGAATCGCTACCGCGCCGCGCTGCGATCTGGCGCGGATTCTCTGCCGGGGCGGGTGCGCGATGACCCTGCATCTGTATGTCATTCGCCGCTACCTGGTGCTCTTTGCGGTCGTGGCCGGTGTGTTCGGCGGGCTGGCGCTTGTGGTCGAGACCGAGTCGGCGCTGCGCGCCCATGCCCGGGCGGGGATGGCCGACGCGCTGGGCATGGCCCTGCTGCGGGTGCCCGCGACACTCTACGAGGTGCTGCCGGTGGTCGCGCTGTTGGCGGCGCTGGGCCTTGCGCTGCGTCTGGCCCGATCATCGGAGCTGGTGATCATCCGGGCGGCGGGTCGTTCGGCCACCACCACGCTACTCGCGCCGGCGCTGGTGGCGGCGGTCTTGGGCGTTGTCGCGGTGGCCCTGCTCAACCCGGTCTCCATCATCGCCCAGCGCGCATTCGAGGCACGCTCGGCCATGCTGGGGGGAAGCGTGCCGCAGGACCTGTCGATCTCCGCCGAAGGATTGTGGCTGCGCCAGGCGGGCGGCTCCGGCCAGACGGTGATCCACGCGCGCCGGGCCAGCACCGATGCGTCGCGGGTGGAGCAGGTCTCGGTTCACGAACTCAGCCCCGACGGACTCATATTGATGCGCCACGAGGCCGCACGCGCCGTGCTTGTGCCCGGGGCCTGGGCACTGATCGACGGCAAGAGCTGGCAGCTCGATAACGGGGCCGGCCCGGCGGAACTGGGCGCGCGCCGTTTCTCCGCACTGCGGCTCGAGACCGACCTGACCGCCGATGCAATCCGCGAGGGCGTGGGCGCACCCGGGCGTGTCTCGGTCTGGGGTCTGTCCGCCCATGTGGAGCGTCTGGATCGTGCCGGTTTTTCCACCCTGCCCCACCGCGTGCATCTGCAACAGCAACTGGCGATGCCGCTTCTGCTGGCGGCCATGGCGCTGCTGGGCGCATCGCTGCTGACCCGCCCGGCGCGCATGGGGCGTACCGGGGTGATGGCGCTGGCCGCGATGGTGGTGGGGCTGGGCGTCTACTTCCTGCGCAACTTCGCGGGCATCCTTGGCCGGGCCGGCGACGTGCCGCTTGTGCTGGCGGCATGGAGCCTGCCGGTCGCGGCGCTGCTGGTGGCGCTCAGCGTGCTTCTGCATGCGGAGGAGGGAGAATGACCGCGCCCGCGCCCATCGCCAGGCTGCGCGTCGCGGCGCTCGCCCTTGGGGTCTGGCTGGCCTGCGCCCTGGCCCCGCATACGGCATCGGCGCAGGCTTCGGGTGCCATGCTCATGGCCGACAGCATCACCGCCTCGCAGGCGCCCGAGCGGTTGGTGGCCTCGGGGAATGTCGAGATCGTCCAGCCCGGTGCCCGGCTCAGCGCCAGCCGCATCGTCTATGACCGGGCCACGGGCCGGATCGACGTGGAGGGGCCACTGGTGCTGACCACGTCCGAAGGCGTGGTCTTCCTCGCCGATCAGGCCGAATTGTCCGACGACATGCGCGCGGGCCTGCTGCGCGGGGCGCGTCTGGTGCTGGAGGAACGCCTCCAGATCGCCGCGGCGGAAATCCGGCGGGTGGATGCCGACCTGTCGCGCCTCGACCGGGTGGTCGCCACTTCCTGCCGCATCTGCGCGGCCTCTCCGGTGCCTGCATGGTCGCTGCGTGCCCGCCAGGTCGTGCATGATGCAGAGCGCCAGCGGCTCTATTTCACCGATGCGCAGCTGCGGCTGTGGGACGTTCCCGTCGCCTGGGTGCCGAGGCTGCGCGTGCCCGACCCCTCGGCCACGCGGGCCACGGGCTTTCTGGTGCCGAGCCTCATCTCCTCCAGCCGCACGGGAACGGGGGTCCGCGCGCCGATCTTCTTCACGCTGGGCGATCACGCCGACATCACCCTGAGCCCGTACCTGACGACGGGCGGCACCCGCACGCTGGAGTTCCGCTTTCGACGCGCCTTCGCCAATGGCCGCCTGGAGGTGTCGGGTGCGGGCACAAGGGATGCGCTGTGGCCCGGCCCGCGGGGGCATGTCTCCGCCGATGGTGAGTGGAAGTTGCGCTCGGGTGCGCGGCTGGAGCTGGCGCTGCGCGGGGTATCGGACCGCGCCTATCTGGCGGAATACGGCTATCCCGGCGGCGATCGCCTGCAAAGCCGGCTGGGCCTGTCGCGCGTCTCGGGGCGGCGGCTGTTCGAGGCGCAGGTCCTCGCCCTGCACAGCCTGCGCGACGGCGAGTCGAACCAGACCATCCCCTGGCTGCAGGCCGAGGTGGTGGAGCGCAGACGCTTTGCACCGCCCGTGCTGGGTGGCACGGCAGGCGTCACGCTGGGGCTGGACGGATATTACCGGAATTCCAGCGCCGACGTCGTGGGACGCGACGGGCTGCGCCTGATGGCGGGGATGGACTGGCGGCGCGAGGCGCTGGGCCCCGGCGGGCTGGTGCTGGGCGCGCAGGCGCTGACCCTGGGCGAGATCATCTCGATCGCCGACGATGCGGCCTTTCCCGACCCGGTGGCCCGCGCCACCTCGACCCTTGCGATAGAGGCCCGGCTGCCCCTTGTGCGCCACGGGCCGCGCGGCGGGCAGGCACTGGTGACGCCCCGGGCACAGGTGGTCTGGACCCCGGGCGCGCCCTCGCCGTTGCCCAACGAGGACAGCGTGCTGGTGGAATTCGACGAGGCCAACCTCTTCGCGCTCTCGCGGTTTCCCGGCCTCGACCGCAAGGAGCGCGGATTGCGGATCAACCTCGGCGGCACCGCCAGCGGAGTGACTCCCGGCGGCTGGGGCTGGGATGCCGCGCTGGGCCGGGTGTACCGCCTGAGCGATCCCGGCCAGTTCACCCCCGCCTCGGGGCTTTCGGGGCGGGCATCGCATGTGGTCGCGGCCTTTGGCCTGCGCGCGCCGCAGGGCTTCAGCGCCGTGGGCAGGGCCGTGGCCGGGCCGGGTGCCGGGGCCGCGGGGGGGCTGTCGTCGGCAGAGGCGCGCGTGGGATACGAGGCCCCGCGTCTGGCGGTGGCGGCAGGCTATACCTGGTTGCGCGCCGATGCCGCCGAGGGCCGCCCGACCAATACGGCGGGCCTCGCCCTCGACGGGCATTACATGTTTGCCGATGGCTGGGCCGCGCGCGGCCTGCTGCGCCACGACATCGTGGCCGGCAGCCCGATCCGGGCGGGTCTGGGGCTGGAATACAGGACCGACTGCATCGTGGTCGATCTTTCGCTCTCGCGCCGCTTCGCCTCCTCGGCTAATGTGCCGCCGCAGACGAATGTCGGGCTGACGCTTTCGCTTGCAGGGCTGGGCGATGGTCGCGCCCCGCGCGGCGGCACCGGGCGCTGCGGATGAGACCCGAACCGACGGACAGACCCGACCGCAAGACAGGACCGAATTCATGATCGTACGCCTGCCCCTCCTCTCCATCGCTCTCGGCCTCTGCCTGGCCCTCCTTCCCGATCGCGGGGCACAGGCGCAGAATCCGTTTCGCGTCGTGGCCGAAGTCGGCGCACAGGTGGTGACCGCCTGGGAGGTAGAGCAGCGCGCGCGCCTGCTGGCCGCGCTGAACACGCCCGGAGACCTGGAGCGCGAGGCGCTCGATACGCTGATCGAGGAACGGGTGCGCGCCGAGGCCGCGCGCCGGGCGCGGGTCACGCTGGACGAGGACGAATTGCGCGAGGGTGTGCTGCGGCTTGCCTCCAGCTTCCAGCTCAGCCCCGAGGAACTGGTCGAGGTGCTGGCCGAGGATGGCATCTCGCCGGAAACCTTCCGCGATTACGTGCGCGCGCAGCTGCTGTGGAACAAGACCATCGGCGCGCGGTTCGGCGGCAGGGTCGAGATCACCGACAGGGATCTGGACATCGCCATCTCGCGCGCCCGCACCGAGGGGCGTGTGGCGTTCCTTTTGTCCGAGATCATCGTGCCCTATGCGCCCGAGGCGGAGGCCGCCGCCCGCGAGGGGGTAGAGAGGCTGCGTGCCGCCATCCGCACGCAGGACGATTTCGAGCAGGCCGCGCGCCTGAACTCCCGCGCCGCGACGGCCGAGGACGGCGGCCGGATCGACTGGCTGCCCGCCGACGGCCTTCCGCCGGGGCTGCGGCGCAGCCTCATGCAGACATCGGTGGGTGCGGTCTCTCCGGTGATCGACCTGCCCGGGGCGCTGCTGCTGTTCTTCAAGAGGGGTGTGCGCGCCGATGGCGTCTTCGCCGGCGGGCCGACCACCCTCACCTATGCCCGGCTGCGCCTGCCCGGCGGCCGGGGTGCCGAGGCGATGGCCCGGGCCGAGGCGGTGCGCGGCAAGGTCGAAAGCTGCAACGACCTGCTGGCCGAATCCCGCACCCTCGCACCCGACGGCTTTGCCGAGGACACCGTACCGCTGAGGGCCGTGCCCGGGGCCTATGCCACCGCGCTGGCGCGGCTTGACCCCGGCGAGACCACACTCGATGTGGTCGAGGGCGATTTCGTCACGATCCTGATGCTGTGCATCCGGTCCCGCGACATGGACGATGCCGAGCGTTCCCGCCTGCGCGAGGCGCTGACGGTGCAGCAGGTGGAGACCTACGGGCGGACCCTTGCCAATCAGGTGCGCTCCACCCTCGAGATCCGCCGCCGCTAGGGGCGGCGGATCGCGGATGCCCCGGTGACCCGAACCCCCGCGCCCCCGCTGCCCTCCCCGCTGGTGCTGACCTGCGGCGAACCTGCTGGCATAGGCCCCGAGATTGCCGCCGCCGCCTGGTTCGCCTTGCGGGGGTCTGTTCCGTTCTTCGTGCTGGGCGATCCGGACCATCTGCGCATGGCCGCGCGCGGGCTGCCTGTGGTCAGCATCGCGCGGCCCGCCGAGGCACCTGCCGCGCTGGCACAGGGGCTTCCGGTGCTGGCCCATCCCTTTCCCGCCACGTCCCGGCCCGGCCAGCCCGATCCGGCCAATGCCGCTGCGGTGGTGGCGGTCATCGCCCGGGCGGTGGAAATGGTGCAATCGGGTGCAGCCTCGGCCCTGTGCACGGCCCCCATCCACAAGCGCGCCCTGGTCGAGGGGGCGGGCTTTGCCTATCCGGGCCATACCGAATACCTCGCAGCCTTGGCCGGGCACGGTCGGGCAGTGATGATGCTGGCCGGCCCCGGGCTGCGGGTGGTGCCCGCGACGATCCACATTCCGCTGGCCGAGGTGCCCGCCCGCCTGACCTCCGCCCTGCTGGACGAGACGCTGCGGATCACGCTGGCAGCCCTTGCGCGCGACTTCGGCTGTGCCCGGCCCCGGGTGGCGGTGGCCGGCCTCAACCCTCACGCCGGAGAGGGGGGTGTGCTGGGCCGCGAGGAAGAAACGCTGATCGCCCCGGTCATCGCGCGCCTGCGCGCCGAGGGGCATGATGTCACCGGCCCCCTGCCCGCCGACACCATGTTTCACCCCGAGGCCCGGGCCCGCATGGCAGCGGCGGTCTGCATGTATCACGCTCAGGCGCTGATCCCCCTCAAGGCGCTGTTCTTCGATGCGGGCGTGAACGTGACCCTGGGCCTGCCCTTCATCCGCACCTCACCCGATCACGGCACCGCCTTCGACATCGCCGGGCGCGGGATCGCGCGGCCCGACAGCATGGTCGCGGCCCTGCGGATGGCGTGGGACATGGCCCGCGCCCGGACAGGCGGCGCAGCACCCGGGGCGGCATCATGAGCGCGCTCGATGCGCTGCCGCCCCTGCGCACCGTCATCGCCGAGCACGGGTTGTCGGCACGCAAGGCGCTGGGGCAGAACTTCCTGCTGGATCTGAACCTCTGCGCCCGTATCGCGCGCATCTGCCCCGACCTGCCCGGCTCGGACATTCTCGAGATTGGCCCGGGTCCGGGCGGGCTGACGCGCGGGCTGCTGGCCGAGGGGGCACGGCGGGTGCTGGCGGTGGAGAAGGATGCCCGCTGCCTGCCCGCGCTGGAGGCCATCGGGCGCGCGGCGCCCGGCCGGCTGGAGGTGCTGCAGGCCGATGCGTTGTCGATCGCGCCCGAGGCGCTGCTGACACCGCCCATCCGGGTGGTGGCGAACCTGCCCTATAATGTCGGCACGGAATTGCTGCTCCGCTGGCTTGACCCGCCCGCATGGCCGCCCTTCTGGGAAAGCCTCACGCTGATGTTCCAGCGCGAAGTGGCCGAGCGGATCGTGGCCCTGCCCGGCAGCCGCGCCTATGGGCGGCTGTCTATCCTGGCGCAATGGCGGGCCGCGCCCCGCATCGCGCTGACCCTGCCTGCCCGGGCCTTCACCCCGCCGCCCAAGGTGGATTCGGCCGTCGTGCATATCGAGCGCCGCTCCGCCCCGCTGGCGGAGGCCGATGCCGACATCCTGCGTCGGCTGGTGGCCGCAGGCTTTGGCCAGCGGCGCAAGATGCTGCGGGCGTCGCTGCGCAGTGTCCTGCCCCGGCCCGAAGAGGCGCTGGAGGCCGCGGGCCTGACGCCCACCGATCGTGCCGAGACGGTCGCGATTCCCGATTGGTGCCGGCTGGCGCGGGTCGTGGCATCGGGCAGCGGGGGCTGAGGCGGGTTGCGAGGCGGGGGGGCAGCGGCCACGATGGCTGCGACGAATCGGGCCTGCAGATGCTCGTGATGACAGGGCGCACAGGCGTCCGGGGGGAACCATGAGAGAGGCCGTGACAGAACCGGCGCGCAGCCTGCCCGTGCGCAGCAGCCACGACGTGGTCGTGCTGGGCGGGGGTCCGGCAGGGATCGCCACCGCAGCCGCCGCCGCGCGCGAGGGCGCGCGCACCCTGCTGGTGGAACGCTATGGCTTTCTGGGGGGTATGGGCACGGCGGCGGGCGTCACCAATTTCTGCGGCCTGCATGCCAACCGCTTCGGCGCCTATGCAAGGGTGGTTGAAGGATTGTCGCGCGATCTCACCGACCGGATCGACCGCATGGGCGGGCTGAACCTGCCCCATGTGGTGATGGGCAAGGTCATGGCCCAGGCCTATGATACCGCCGCCTACAAGATGGCTGCCGACGACCTGCTGGCCGCACATGGGGTGGAGATGCTCTATCACGCGCTGGGGGCGGGCTGTCTTGTGGAGGACGGACGCATCACCGCGCTGGTCGTCGAGACCAAGTCCGGCCGCGAGGCGCTGGCGGGCAATGTCTTTGTCGATTGCTCGGGCGATGGCGATCTGGCCCATTGGGCGGGGGCCGAGACCGAAACAGGCGATGCGCAGGGCAACCTGCTCTATCCGACATCGATGTTTCGGGTGGGGGGTGTGGACCCGGCCCGCGCTGGCGAGGCATGGGCCACCATTCCCGCCCTGATGGATGAGGCCGAGGCCGCCGGGCGGCACCGCTTTCCGCGCAAGGGCGCCATCGTGCGGCCCCAGAAGAACCCCACCGAATGGCGGGTGAACGTCACCCAGATCGCCGATGCCGAGACCGGGCGCGCGGCGGATTGTTCCGACGCCACCGCCTTCAGCGCCGCCGAGATCATCGGGCGCGCACAGGTGGCCGCGTTCATGGACTTCCTGCGCGAGGTCCCGGGATTCGAGGCGGCCTATGTGCTGGACCTGCCGCCCCAGATCGGGGTGCGGGAGACCCGTCGCGTGATGGGCGATCATGTGCTGACCGAGGATGAGGTACTGGCCTGCGCCGATTTCGGCGACACGATCGGCGTGAACGGCTGGCCGCTGGAGGTGCATGCGCCCGGGCGGGTGGAATGGCGCTTTCCGGCCTATCCCGATGTGCGGGGCTACAACCACATGCCGATGGCGATGCTGCGGGCGCGCGGGCTGCGCAACCTGCTGGTGGCAGGGCGCTGCGGGTCGATGACGCATCTGGCGGCTTCGGCGGCGCGGGTGACGGGCGGGTGCTTCGTGATGGGCGAGGCTGCGGGCGTGCTTGCGGCCATGGCCACCGACGGCGAGACCCGGGCGGTCAAGGCGGCCCGCGTGCAGGCACGGCTGGCACGGGCGGGGGCCTATCTGGGCCGGCCCGGCGACAGCGAACCCGCGGCGGCCTGAACCGCCGCACGACACGACGATGCGAAACCCAACGGGAGGAGACCCATGAAGACCCTTATCGCCTTCGGGCTTGCCACCGCGCTGAGCGCGGGCGCGGCCCTTGCACAGGACTGGCCCACACGAACCGTCACCATCACCGTGGGCTTCGGCCCCGGCTCCACGCCCGACCTGATGGCGCGGCTGATCGCCGAGAACCTGCAGGAGCGGCTGGGCCAGCCCTTCGTGGTGGACAACCGCCCCGGTGCGGGCGGCAACATCGCGCTGGACGGCGTCGCCAAGGCCGATGGCGACGGCTACACGCTGGGCGTGACCATTCCGGGCCCGCTCATCGTGAACCCGATGCGGATGGAGCTGATGTACGACCCCGCCACCGACATCCGCCCGGTGACGATCCTTGGCACGCAGCCCAGCGTGCTTGCGGTCTCGCCCGATCTGGGCGTGTCCACCCTGTCCGAGCTGATCGCGCTGCTGGCGGCCGATCCGGGAGCCTACAATTTCGCCTCGATCGGCGTCGGCTCCATCTCGCATCTCGCGATGGAGATGATCGCGCTGGAGAGCGGCACCGAAATCGTTCACATCCCCTATACCTCGTCGCCCGAGGCCGTGATGGCCGTGGTCAACGGCGAGGTGGAGATGGCCGCGATGCCGCCGCTGGCGGTGCTGCCGCAGGCGGCCGAGGGCAACATCGTGCTGATCGCCCAGACGGCGGCAGAGCGGATGCCCGTGGTCTCGGACCTGCCCACCTTTGCCGAAGAGGGCCTGACCGGCGTACAGGCCGAGGCATGGATGGCACTGGTCGCGACCGCCGGCACACCCGACGCGGTGATCGAGCGGCTCTATGCCGAGGTCGCTGATATCCTCTCGTCCGCAGAGGTGCAGGAGCAGCTGGGACGCTGGGGCATGGCCGCCGTCGGCATGCCCCCCGCCGAGTTCGAGGCGCGGATCGCCGAGGAAACGGTGCGCTGGCAGGCAGTGGTCGAGGCCGCAGGCCTCGCACAGAACTGACACTGCTCTGTTGCGCGCAGGCAGCATCGGCTGGCTGGCCGTGGCGGGGGGAACCCTCGCCGCGGCCCTGGGCGCCTTCCTGTTGTGGGAAGGCGCCTCTCTTTCCGTAGGCACCGCCCGCCGCATGGGGCCGGGGTGGTTTCCGGTGGCCCTCGGCTGGCTGATGCTGGGGCTGGGCGGGCTGCTGGTGCTGAACGGCCTGACGGGCCGCGACCCTCCCCCCGAAGAAGGCGACGAGCCGCCCCTGCCGTTTTCGGCGCTGTGGGTGGCGGCGGGCATCGCCGCGTTTGCCCTGCTCGTGGAACGCGCGGGCCTTGTGCCCGCGACCTTTGCCATGGTGGCCCTGGCAAGCCTTGCCGCGCCACGGCCCCGGCCTTTCGCGGTCGCGGCCCTCGCACTTGGCGTGGCGGGGCTGGCCTGGGCCGTGTTCCGCCTTGGCCTCGGCCTGCCGCTGCCCGCCTTTGCGCTTGCGCCATGAGCGATCTGTTCGCCAATCTTGCGCTGGGTCTGAACACGGCGCTGTCGCCTTCGGCGCTGGCCTTCTGCTTTGCGGGGGTGACGCTGGGCACGCTGATCGGGGTGCTGCCCGGGATCGGGGCGATGGCGGCCATCGCGATGCTGCTGCCGCTGACCTATCACGTGCCGCCCACCGAGGCGCTGATCTTGCTGGCCGGCATCTACTACGGCGCGCAATACGGCGGCTCCACCGCCTCGATCCTGCTGCGTCTTCCGGGCACGGCGCAGGCTGCGGTGGTCACGCTGGACGGCTATCCGATGACCCAGTCGGGCCGGGCGGGCGTGGCGCTGTTCATCACGACGATCTCGTCCTTTGCCGGCTCGATGGTGGGGGTGATCCTGCTGGCGGGCTTTGCCCCCTGGCTGGCGCAGGTCGCCGGCGCGTTTCGCGCGCCCGAATATTTCGCGCTGATGGTGCTGGGGCTGGTCGCGGCTGCGATGCTGGGCCAGGGCTCTCCG
>JAFIEC010000025.1 GCA_020832725.1 Paracoccaceae bacterium
CCCGTTGAGCACCTTGCGGTTGTTCACCCGGATCACGTAATCGCCACGGGCGATCCCTGCGGCCTCCAGCGCGTCGGCCAGCATCGCGCATATCTCGGCATCCGCCGCGACGGAGGGCGCGCCCACCGTATCGGCATCGCATTGATAGAACTGCCGAAACCGCCCCGGCCCCGGCTTTTCGTTGCGCCAGACGGGGCCCATGGCATAGCGGCGATAGGGAAAGGCCAGGTCGTTGCGATACTGCGCGGCCACGCGCGCCAGCGGCGCGGTCAGGTCATAGCGCAGCGCCAGCCAGTCGCCATCCTCCTGCCAGGCGAAGACGCCCTCGTTGGGGCGGTCCACGTCGGGCAGGAACTTGCCCAGCGCCTCGACCGTCTCCACCGCGCTGGTTTCCAGCGCGTCAAAGCCGTGGTGGCGATAGACCTCGGCTATCCGGGCCAGCATCGCGGCCCGCTCGGTCACGTCTTCTCCGAAATAGTCGCGGAAGCCTTTCGGCGTCTCGGCCCTTGGCCGGCGCGGTCCCTTGGCAGCGGCCATCTTGTCCCCGGCGCTTGTCGTCGATCCGCGGCTCGTCTAGCGGAAGGTCGGCGGAGGGGCAAGGCGGCTGCCCCGGCGAAGGAGGACGCGATGACCGAAGAGCGACTGGTGGCACTGGAGGAGATTGCGGCGCATCTGGCCCGCCAGGTGGAGGAGCTGTCGGCCGTGGTCGCCCGGCAGGATGCGGCTCTGGCGCGGCTGCAGGCACGAATGGGCATGCTGATGGAGCGCGAAGCCGAACGCGAAGCCGAGGCCGGCCGACTGAGCATCGGCGACACGAGGCCGCCCCATTACTGACGCAGCCGGGCCGCCCAAGGGCGGACGGCCGCGCCTGTCGCGGGGAAGATGCGTATTCGAGGAAGAGAGTTCGGGACGCGGTGCCCCCGGCCGCGCGGGCGCGCTTGACCGGGGGGCCGGGGCGCACCACCCTTGGCCAAGGAGGCGCTGCCCATGATCCTGCCCATCCGCGACCACAACCCGTCCCGGCGCGTGCCCTATGTGTGCTGGGCGCTGATCGCGATCAACGTGATCGTCTTTGCCGCCTACTACCCGCTGTTCGACGATCCCCGCGCGCTTCACGGCTTTTTCAGGCAATGGGCGCTGATCCCGGCGCGCCTGAGCGCAGGCGAGGGATTGCACACGCTGGTGAGTTCGATGTTCCTGCATGGCGGGGTGCTGCATCTGGCAGGCAACATGCTGTTTCTGTGGATCTTCGGGGACAACCTGGAGGACAACATGGGGCATGTCGGCTTTCTGCTGTTCTATCTGGTGGCAGGGGTTCTTGCCTCGGGGGCGCATTACGCGCTGGAGCCCATGTCGCGGGTGCCGCTGGTGGGGGCGTCGGGGGCGATTGCCGGGGTGATGGGGGGATATCTGTTGCTCTATCCCCGGGCGCGGGTCGATCTTCTGGTGTTCCTGATCGTGTTCATCAGGGTCGTGCCGGTGCCCGCCTGGGCGATGCTGGGGGCATGGTTCGGGATACAGGCGGTGAATGCCGGACTGGCGCCGGCCGGCGGCGGCGGGGTTGCCCACATGGCCCATGCGGCGGGTTTCGTCGCGGGGCTGGTGCTGACGGTTCCGGTGTGGCTGCTGCGCGGGGGGCCGCGCTACTGGTCCGTGAACAAGTTCGCCCCGCCCCATCCCGAGGCAGAATACGACTTCGCCCGCAGCTCGGTTCCCCGGGTGCCGCGCGACCCCCGCTCGCCACCTCGCGGCCCGATCCCCCGTGCGGAGAGTTCGGCACAGCAGGGAAAGGCCACGCGCGGGGCGGAGCAGAGCCGGGTGCCCGCCGTGCGGCGCAACCGCTGATCGGACGCGGCTCAGAGGCCGAGGCACCAGCGCAGGATGGCCTTTTGCGCGTGCAGGCGGTTCTCGGCCTCGTCGACGATGACCGAATGCGGCCCGTCCAGCACCTCGGAGGTGGCCTCTTCGCCGCGATGGGCAGGAAGACAATGCATGAACAGCGCATCGGGAGCCGCACGCGCCATCAGCGCCGCATTCACCTGATAGGGCTGCAGAAGCGCGTGGCGACGGGCGCGGGCGTGTTCGGGGTGATGGATCGACATCCAAGTGTCGGTGACCACCAGATCGGCCCCCTCGACCGCCCGCGCCGGGTCACGCTCCACCCGCGCCTCGACGCCTCGCGACCGCGCGAAGGCAAGGGCTGCAGGGTCGGGGTCGAGTTCGGCGGGACCGGTGAAGGTGAGGTGAAAGCCGAACTGACCGGCTGCATGCAGGAATGAGGCGCAGACATTGTTGCCATCGCCCGACCAGACCACCCGCCGCCCGGCGATCGGGCCGCGGTGTTCCTCGTAGGTGAGGATGTCGGCCATGATCTGGCAGGGGTGGCTGCGGTCGGTCAGGCCATTGATCACCGGCACGGCGGCATGGGCCGCCAGTTCCTGCAGCGTGTCCTCGCGGAAGGTGCGGCTCATCACGAGATCGACATAGCGTGACAGCACGCGGGCGGTATCGGCCACGCTTTCGCCATGGCCGAGCTGCATCTCGCCCCCCGAAAGCACCATCGTCTGGCCGCCCATCTGGCGCACGCCCATGTCGAAGCTGACCCGTGTACGGGTGGAGGGCTTTTCGAAGATCAGCGCCACCATGCGCCCTGCCAGCGGCTGTTCGTCGTCGGACGCGCCGCGGGGCCGCGTCCCGCGGGCAGCCTTCATGGCGCGCGCGTTGTCGATCATGGCGCGAAGGTCGGACGGATCGACCTGGTCGATATCGAGGAAATGGGGCATCGGTCTCTCCGCTCAGGCGGCGCGGGCGGCGCAGCGCGTCGCCGCGCGGTCAAGACGATCGAGGCCCTCTGCCAGATCGGCGTCCGTGAGGGTGAGCGGCGGCAGCAGGCGCACGACATTGTCACCCCCCGGCACGGTCAGCACGCCCTCGGCATAGCCCGCCTCGACCATGTCGGTATTGGGTACCACGCAGCCCAGCCCCAGCATCAGCCCCGCGCCGCGCACGCCGGACAGCACGCCCGGATGACGCGCCACCAGCGCCTCGAGGCCCGCGCGCATCGCGTCTCCGCGCTGCGCGACCTGTGAGAGGAACCCGGGCGCGGTCACGATTTCCAGCACCTTCGATCCGACCGCACAGGCCAGCGGGTTACCGCCATAGGTGGAGCCATGGGTGCCTGCGGTCATGCCTGCGGCGGCGCTCTCGGTGGCCAGGCAGGCGCCGAGCGGAAAGCCGCCCCCGATGCCCTTGGCGATGGCCATGATGTCGGGAGCGACGCCTGCGGCCTCATGGGCAAAGAGGCGACCCGTCCGCCCCATCCCGCACTGGATCTCGTCGAGGATGAGCAGCAGCCCGTGTTCGTCGCACAGCGCACGCAGTCCGGTCAGGCATTGCTGCGGAAGGGGCCGGATGCCCCCTTCGCCCTGGATCGGCTCGATCAGGATCGCGGCCGTCTCGGGGTGGGCGGCAGCCGCGCGCAAGGCGTCGTGATCGCCCCAGGCGAGATGCGTGAACCCCGGCAGCAGCGGGCCGAAGCCACGGGTGAGCTTTTCGCCGCCGGCGGCCGAGATCGTGCCCAGCGTGCGGCCGTGAAAGGCCCCATCGAAAGTCACGATCCGGTGGCGCTCGGGCGCGCCGTTGTGGTGCCAGAACTTGCGGGCGACCTTGATCGCCATCTCCATCGCCTCGGCACCCGAATTGGTGAAGAAGACCGTGTCGGCAAAGGTCGCCTCAACCAGCGCCGCTGCCAGCTGCTCCTGCGCGGGGATGCGGTAGAGGTTGGACGTGTGCCAGAGCCTGCCCGCCTGCTCGGTCAGGGCGGCCACCAGCGCGGGATGGGCATGGCCAAGGGCGGCCACGGCGATGCCGCCGCCGAGATCGAGAAAGCGGCGGCCATCGGCCTCGATCAGCCAGCTGCCTTCGCCAGAGACGAAGGACAGCGGCGCCCGCGAATAGGTCGGCATCACGGCAGGGATCATGGCGGCGTCATCCTTGAAGAAAGCCCAATCTGTCGTATGAACAGGGGGCCAAGTCAACTTTGAGGGGGCGGAAAGTCAGCAGGCTGCTGTCGCCGCGCGCATGGGATGCGCGGGCGCTCTCAGGCGCGGCGTCGGAGCCGCAGGGATGCAGGCGTGCTGATCATGTCTCGGCGATACACAAGCTGCGCGGCCATGTCCAGCGCCCGGCAGGTTCCGGGCCGCGATGCGATCTGCTAGGAGGGGCGATGACGAGACGAGAGAGATCTTCGTGGACATCCGCACCTTCACCGCTCCCGACGGCCTGCGCCTTGCCTATCGCGATACCGGGGCAAGGCCCGGCGATGACCGTCCGCCCCTTGTCTGCCGGGCCGGCCTGACACGCGCGGGGGCTGATTTCGACTGCCCGATGCCGCATCATCCGGGGGGGCTGCGGGTGATCCGGCCCGACTATCGCGGCCGCGGGGCCTCGGCCCATGACCCCGACCCGTCGAACTACAGCATTCCGGTCGAGGCGGGGGATGTTGTGGCGCTGCTCGATCATCTGGGGCTGGGGCGGGTCGCCATCCTCGGCACCTCCCGGGGCGGGCTGATCGCCATGGCACTCGCGGCCGGGCATCGCGCGCGGATCGCGGGCGTCATGCTCAACGACATCGGGCCCGAGATCGCGCCCGAGGGGCTGGCCCGCATCCGCAATTATGTCGGCCTGCCGCAGGACGCGCGCAGCATCGCCGACCTGCTGGAGCGGTGGGAGGGGCTGAACCCAGGGTTTCGCGACGTGCCCCGGTCCCGCTGGGAGGAAGCGTTGCGCCGCCAGTACCGCGAGACAGCCGACGGGCTTGCGCTGTCCTACGATCCCGCCCTGAGGGGGCCCGTTCTGGCCGCCGGTGCCGAGCCGCCGCCCATCTGGCCGCTCTTTGATGCGCTGGAGGGACTGCCTCTGGGGGTGATCCGCGGGGCGAATTCGGACCTTCTGTCACCCGCCACACTGGCCGAAATGCGGCGGCGGCGGCCCGACATGATCGTGGCCGAGGTGCCCGACCGCGCCCATGTGCCCTTTCTCGACGAACCCGAGGCCCTGGCCGCCATTGCCGCCTTTCTGGAGCGCGTGGCATGAGCGACATCGAGATGATCGAGGCGGCCGCAGTGCGGGGAGAGGGCCACATCCGGCGCACGCCGCTGCTGGCTTCGCCATTCCTCGATGCGGCGGCGGGGCGGCGGGTGCTGGTCAAGGCCGAGTGCCTGCAGCACACAGGCTCTTTCAAGGCCCGGGGCGCCTGGGCGGCGGTCTCTGCCCTGCCCGAGGATCTGCGCGCCCTGGGCGTTGTCGCCTTCTCCTCGGGCAATCATGCGCAGGGTGTCGCCTGGGCAGCCCGCGCCCATGGCGTGCCCGCCGCCATCGTGATGCCCTCCGACGCACCAACGCTGAAGATCGCCAACACGCGGGCCCTGGGGGCCGAGGTGGTGCTCTATGACCGCGAAAACGAGGATCGCGACGCCATCGGAGCCGATCTGGCAGAGCGGCGGGGCATGAGCCTGATCAAGCCCTTCGATGCGCCAATGACCATCGCGGGCCAGGGCACGGTGGGGCTGGAACTGGCCGAACAGGTGGCGGCCGAGGGCGTGCGCAATGCCGATGTGCTTGTCTGCTGCGGCGGAGGCGGGCTGGCATCGGGTATCGCACTGGCCCTGGAGGCGCGTGCGCCGGGGCTGCGGGTCCGCACGGTGGAGCCCGAGGGCTTTGACGACACGGCCCGCTCCCTGGCGGCGGGCCGCATCCTGCGCAACGCCAGCCTTGCGGGCTCCATCTGCGACGCCATCGTGACCCCCGAACCCGGGCGGCTGACGTTTCCCATCCTGCAGCGGCTGGCGGGCCCCGGGCTGGTGGTGTCGGACGCCGAGGCGCTGGCCGCGATGGCCCAGGCTTTTCTGCGGCTGAAGATCGTACTGGAGCCGGGCGGCGCAGTCGCTCTGGCTGCGGCCCTGTCGCGGCCCGTCGCCATCGAGGGGAGTGCGGTGGTGGTGATCGCCAGCGGCGGAAACGCCGATCCTGCCCTTTTCGCGCAGGCGCTGGCGGCGCCGCAGACCCCATGAACTGAGTGCGACCCTTGCGCGACCGGTTCGGGATGCCCATCATCGGGCCGGAGACATTGACGCCATGAAAGACCACGACCCCGGGACAGAGCGGCCTTCCGGCCTGCTTGTCGCCTCCTACAACGTCCAGAAATGCGTGGGCCTCGACCTGCGCCGCGACCCGGCCCGCACCATGGCGGTGATCGGCGAGCTTGGCGCGGACCTGGTAGCACTGCAGGAGGGCGACCGCCGCTTTGGCAACCGCGCGCCGCTGCTTGACCGGGATCGCCTGCGCGAGATGACCGGGCTGGAGCCGGTGCCCTTGCCGCTGCCGGGCATCGGTGGCGGGCATGGCTGGCACGGGAACATCCTTCTGACCCGCGGGGCCGAGGTAGAGCAGGTGCGACAGCTGGTCCTTCCGGGACTGGAGCCGCGCGGCGCGCTGGTGGCGGACCTGGCTCTGGAGGCCGGGCGCCTGCGGGTGGTGGCCGCGCATCTGGGCCTGCTGCGCGCGTCGCGGGCGCAGCAGGCCCGGGCCATCGTCGCCGCCCTGCAGGAGGGCGACCCGCGCCCGGTGCTGCTTCTGGGTGACCTGAACGAATGGCGCACGGGGCCGCGCTCCTCGTTGCGGCTGCTGGAGGCCGAGCTGGGGCGGTCGGAGACGCGGGTGCGCAGCTTTCCCGCCGGGCTGCCGATGCTCAGCCTCGATCGCATCTATGCCGCGCCCCGGGGGCTGCTGGGCAGGATGGAGCGTCACGACAGCCCGCTTGCGCGCATCGCCTCCGACCATCTGCCGGTCAAGGCGCGGCTGTATCTGGGGCAGGTGGAACTGGACCCACCCCATGCCGGCCCATCCCCAGACCGCGGCCTGCCATGACCTGGCTGATCTGGATCGGCGCGGGCATGGCGGCCTTCGCGCTGACCTCTCTGCTGGCGCTCTATTCCTACGGCCACTTTGCCAAGCGCGCCCGCGGCCCGCACTCGGTGCATATCCCGCCCGGAGAGGGGCCTCGTGGCGCGCTGGACACGGCCCTGCCCAAACCGCCCGAACCCGGCGCAACCGGGCTGATGGCGGTGTTCGACAACCACGAGGCCTTTGCGCTGCGCGCCTTGTCGGCCCGTGCAGCCAGCCGCAGCCTCGATCTGATGTATTACATCTGGCGTGATGACACGACGGGGCGGCTGCTGGCACGCGAATTGCTGATTGCCGCCGACCGGGGCGTCCGGGTGCGCCTTTTGCTGGACGACATCAACGCTCAGGGCTTCGACCCCTCCTATCTTGGCCTTGACGGTCACCCGAACATCGATGTGCGCCTGTTCAACCCCATCCGCACCCGGCGCACCGCCCTGCGCCGGGGAATCGAGCTTCTGCTGGGCGCGGTGCGGTTCAACCGGCGTATGCACGGCAAGCTATGGCTGGCAGATGGCAGACTGGCGCTGACCGGCGGACGGAACGTGGGCGACACGTATTTCCTGAACGACGGACAGGGCGGAACCTCGGCCGCGCGCGACACCGACCTTGCCGTCACCGGCGCGCTTGTGGACGACATGGCCCGCGGCTTCGACACCTTCTGGAACAGCGGCCACGCGCTGCCCATCGCGGCCCTGTGGCGCGACCGGAAGGGCGACATGCCGCGCTATCGCATCAAGCTTGACCGACTTGCCACCGGGGCACCCGCCCGCGACTATCTTGAGCATGCCCTGCGGGGCCGGGGGCCGGGGCCGGAGGCCGCGCGCGCGCTGTTGCCGCCCGATCGGCTGCACTGGACCACACAAGCGCGACTGGTGTTCGACCCGCCCGCAAAGCTGCTTGGCCAGGAGACGCAGTCCTGGATCCTGCCGCAGCTGCTGCCGGTGATGATGGCCGCGCAGGAGCGGTTGGAGATGACCACGCCCTATTTCGTGCCCGGACCCGCCGGCCTTGGCTATCTGACCGCGCTGGCGGCCCGCGGGGTCAGGATCACTGTCCTGACCAATGCGCTGGAGGTGACCAACCACATCCTGGTGCATGGGGCCTATCGGCGTTATCGCAGGCCGCTTCTTGCCGCGGGTGTGGAGCTGTTCGAATACGCCCCCTGGGAGCCGAAAGGCACCGCACGGCCCATGCTCCATGCCAAGATCTTCGTCATCGACGGACGCGTGGCCTTTGTCGGTTCGTTCAATTTCGACATGCGCTCGGTCTTTCTCAACACCGAACTCGGCATCCTGTGCGAGGAGCCGGCATTGGTGCGCGAACTGACCGCCGCCTTTGCCCGGGACACCGCGCCCGAACGCTCCCATGCGCTTCAGCTGGTCGGGGGGCGCCTCGTCTGGAACCTGCGGGGCATGCAGCGCGCCCGAACGCTGACCCATGAACCAGGGGCCAGCGCCTGGGCACGGGGAGTGTCCTGGGTCGTGGGGCACCTTCCAATCCACAGCCAGCTGTGACACGCGGCAATCTCAGGCCGCATTGACGCCGCATTCATCGCGTATGGGTTGTGTTGCGTGAGGGCGGAAATCGGAGAATCCGATGCCACAGACCTTGAGGATCGCACCGGCGCTGCGTCAATTCGGACGTGACGATTGCGGTGCCGTGACCACCGATTACGTGGTCATCGTGGCGGCATCCTTTTCGCTTGCCGCAGCGATCGGCGTCACCGTCCTGCCCCGCGTCGTGGATGTCGCGGAGCGTTCCAGCACAGAGATATCCGAGATGATGCCGAAAGGCGGGGCCGTCGCATCGGCGGGCATGGCCGCTGGCGGCGACGGCGGCATTGCGCCCGGGGACGACGAGGAGGACGTCGCGCTTGTTGCCCCGGAGGAGGCAGAGCCGCCCCTGCAGGAGGCACAGGCTGCGGGCACCTTCTGGACCTGGGTGATCGGATGGCTGTTCGGCTGAGCGATGCGCCTCAGTCGAAGAAGCCGGGGCCCGCGCGACCCAGCAGCACGCCCGCCAGCTCATGGCCCATCGCTGCGCCATCGGACACCGCGCCCTCGATCTCTCCGGCCTCGCAGCGGCTCCCGTCGGGGCGCAGGATCTCGCCGCGCAGGCGCAGCCTGTCGCCCGACAGCTCGGCCAGCCCGGCGATGGGCGTCTCGCACGACCCGTCCAGACGCGCCAGATATGCCCGCTCGGCCGCAAGGCGCAGCCCCGTGGGCGTGTCATGGATCGCAGCCAGCAGGGCAGCGGCGGCCTCGTCATCGACCCGCCGCTCGATACCGATGGCACCCTGAGCGACGGCGGGTAGCATCTCGTCCGTGGCGATGGGATTGCGCGGCACCTCGTCCATGCCAAGCCGCCTGAGGCCCGCCATGGCGAGGAATGTCCCCTCGGCCACCCCGTCGGCCAGCTTGCGCAGCCGGGTCTGGACGTTGCCGCGAAACTCCACCACCTGGAGGTCGGGCCGCCGGTGCAGAACCTGCGCCCGGCGGCGCAGGCTGGAGGTGCCCACGACC
>JAFIEC010000026.1 GCA_020832725.1 Paracoccaceae bacterium
GTGGTGATGTCGGACATGGCCGCCTCTGCCTCGGGTCACAAGCAGACCGATCACCTGCGCATCGTCGCGCTGTGCGAGGCCGCAGCCGCGCTTGCCTTCGATGTGCTGGAGGAGGGCGGCACCTTTGTCGCCAAGGTTCTGGCGGGCGGGGCCGAGGGCGGGCTTCAGGCCCTTCTCAAACGCCGCTTCGAGAAGGTCGCCAACGTCAAGCCGCCTGCCAGCCGCGCCGATTCATCCGAGAAATACGTGGTCGCCAGCGGCTTTCGCAGAGCAAGCGGCGAGGAGGCCGCCATGTCGGAAGGAGACAGGGATTGAGCCCCCAGCCCCGCATTGCCACCGCTGCCATGTCGCAAATGATCAACCGCGCCGAAACGTGGGGGATCGCCCGATGAGGCCCCTCCGCGCCGTGCCCCCGGCGATCTTTCCGGCGATCCTCGGTCTGCTCGGGCTTGGCGTGGCCTGGCGCATCGCCAGCCAGACGCTGCTGGTGCCCGGCCAATGGGTGGAGCTCTATCTGGGTGGTGCCGTGCTGGTGGCGGCGTTCGGGGTGCTGGCCTACGGTGCCAAGGTCGCCCTGCGCCCCGCTGTTCTGGCCGAGGATCTGCGTCCGCTTCCCGGACGTGCCGGTCTTGGCGCGCTGGGGATGGTGATCGTGCTGACGGGGGCGGTGCTGCTGCCCTATTCGGGCACGGCGGCACTGGTGCTGGCCCTCGCGGGGCTGGGTGTTCAACTGCTGGTGGCGGGCGTTCTTGCGGTGCAACTGCTCCGCGGCCCGGCCGAGCAGCGTCAGCCCTCGCCGGTTCTTCACCTGCCCTTCGTTGGTGCCATCGTGGCGGTACCCCTGCTGGTGGTGCTGGAACTGGCGACACTGGCCGGCCTGATCTTCTGGCTCACGCTGCTGGCGGCCACGGTGATCGGTGCGGGCAGCCTTGCGGTGCTGCGGGCACGCCCCGTGCCACCGCCGCTGCGCCCCGCGCAGGTGATCCATCTGGCGCCGGTATCGCTTCTGGCATCGGGGGCGCTGATGCTGGGCAAGGGCGATATCGCGATGATCTGTTCGGGAATCGCCATGGGACTGGGGGCGGTGCTTCTGGCCAAGGTGCGCTGGCTGATCGAGACGGGGTTCTCTGCGCTCTGGGCGGCCTTCACCTTTCCGGTCTCCGCACTGGCGGCGGCCATGCTGGCCCTGCGGGCAGCGGGTGCGCCTCCGATCTTCGGGACTTTGGGCAGCCTCTCGCTGGTGGCAGCCACGGTGCTGACCCTGCCGATCGCGGTTCTGGTCTTGCGCGCCTGGGCCAGCGGAGATCTGGCCGCGCGCACCAACGCAGCACGGGCCTGACACGCCGCGGGGCTGTTTCCTTTCCCAAAGGCCCGTGACATAGGAAGCTCTCTGCCACCATCGCGATCAGGCACAGGAGACGGGGATGGAATTTCGCGAGGCCCTCACCTTCGATGACGTGCTGCTGGTGCCTGCGGCATCGAGCGTGCTTCCCTCGCAGGCCAGCACCGTCACCCGGGTGACGCGCAGCATTGCCCTGAACATTCCCCTGATCTCGTCGGCCATGGATACCGTGACCGAGGGCGACATGGCCATTGCCATGGCACAGGCGGGCGGCATGGGCGTGATCCATCGCAACCTCGACCCGACAGCGCAATCCGAAGAGGTGCGCCGGGTCAAGCGCTTCGAATCGGGTGTGGTCTACAAGCCTGTGACCCTGCGCCCCGACCAGACCCTGGCCGATGCCAAGGCCCTGCAGGAACGTTTTGCGATCACCGGCTTTCCGGTAGTCGATGCGCAGGGGCGCGTGGTGGGTATCCTGACCAACCGCGACATGCGCTTTGCCGCCTCGCCCGAAACCCCGGTTGCGGTGATGATGACCTCCGACAACCTTGCCATGCTGCAGGAACCGGCAGAGCTTGCCCAGGCCAAGAGCCTGATGCAGGCCCGGCGCATCGAGAAGCTGCTGGTGGTGGATAACGAGCGTCGGCTGCGCGGGCTGCTGACGCTCAAGGATATCGAGAAGGCGGTGCTCAATCCCCAGGCCTGCAAGGATGATCTGGGCCGCCTGCGGGTGGCGGCAGCGACGACCGTGGGCGATACCGGCTTCCGCCGCTCCGAGGAGCTGATCGACGCGGGCGTCGATCTGATCGTGATCGATACGGCCCATGGCCATTCCGATGGTGTCGCCCGCGCGGTGGAGCGGATCAAGGCCGCCTCGAATGCGGTGCAGGTGGTGGCGGGCAACGTGGCCACCGCCGCCGCCACGCGGGCGCTGATCGACGCGGGCGCGGATGCGGTCAAGGTGGGTATCGGCCCGGGCTCCATCTGCACCACGCGGGTTGTTGCCGGGGTGGGGGTGCCGCAGCTGACGGCGATTCTCGATTGCGCCCGCGCCGCCGAAGAGGCGGGTGTGCCCGTGATCGCGGATGGCGGCATCAAGACATCGGGCGATTTCGCAAAGGCCATCGCCGCCGGGGCCTCCTGTGCCATGGTCGGTTCCATGCTGGCGGGCACCGACGAGAGCCCGGGCGAGGTGATCCTGTATCAGGGCCGCTCGTTCAAGGCCTATCGCGGCATGGGTTCCATCGCGGCCATGGCCCGCGGCTCCGCCGACCGCTATTTCCAGCAGGACGCCGCCTCGGACAAGCTGGTGCCCGAGGGGATCGAGGGGCAGGTCTCCTACAAGGGCTCGGCGGGGGCCGTCATCCACCAGCTTGTCGGCGGGCTGCGCGCGGCCATGGGCTATACCGGCAACGCCACGATTGACGAGATGCGCAGCCGCTGCCAGTTTGTGCGCATCACCGGGGCGGGCCTGCGCGAAAGCCATGTGCATGATGTCCAGATCACCCGCGAAAGCCCCAACTATCGCATGGGCTGAGCGCGGGCAGGGTGCCTGTCGCGCGCGCATCGCCTGCGCAATTCATGCCACGCAGAATTCATCAGGGAGGATGACATGAGCCTGACCCACAGCCGGCAAGTGGGCGAGATCGAGGTGATCGCCATCACCGACGGGGCCCGCGTCTTTGACACGGGCGTTTTCGCCAACACCACCGATGCCCATGTCGCAGACCTTCTGGCGGCTGCGGGCAAGCCCGAGATCATCACCAATTTCAACGCCTTCCTGCTGCGGCGCGGTGATGTGACGATGCTGGTGGACACCGGCACGCGCGGCCTGTTCGGGCCGGAGACGGGCAAGCTGATGGAGGGGCTCGACTCGATCGGGGTTGCGCCCGCTGACGTCACGCATCTGTTCATCACCCATTTGCACCCCGACCATGCCGCAGGCGCGATCACCCCCGAAGGCGCCGCAATCTTTCCGCAGGCAGAGCTGATCCTGGCCGAGAGCGAGCGGTCCTTCTGGGCGGACGAGGCCAATTTCACCGGTGCCGACGAGACGCTGTCGGGCTGGCGGACACTGGCGGCGGCCGTGCTCTCGGCCTATGGCGAGCAGCTGAAGGTCGTCGAGGACGTGGCCGAGATCATGCCCGGGGTCTCGGTTGTCGGATTGCCCGGCCACACGCCCGGCCATGCGGGCTTTCGCATCGATTCGGGCGGCGAGGCGCTGGTGCATGTGGGCGATCTGGTCCATGCCCAGGACCTGCAGCTGACCGACCCCGAGGTGGGCGTCGTCTTTGACATCGACCCGGATCAGGCCCGGGAGACGCGCAAGCGCCTGCTGGACATGCTGGCCACGGATGGCATTGCGCTGACAGGCGGGCATATCCTGGCACCCAAGTTCGGTCGGGTAGAGCATTCGGGTGGCGGATACCGCTTTGTCGCTCTCTAGGTTATCGTCATGATTGCCAAGGGCTTCTGCAGATTTCATGACCTTGTGAGTGAAGTGTTGTGACACCTGCCGCGCGGCTGTCGGCGGCGATCGGCCTGCTTGACCTGATCGCTGCCGGAGAGGCCGCCGAAGCTGCGTTGCTGCGCTGGTCACGGGGCGCGCGCTATGCCGGCTCCGGCGACCGCGCCGCCGTGCGCGATCTGGTCTTCGATGTGCTGCGGCGCTGGTGGTCCTCGGCGGCGCTTGGCGGTGCAGAAAGCGGTCGCGGGCGCATTCTCGGTCTGCTCCGCGCCCGGGGCGAGGACCCGGGCGCGCTGCTCACCGGTGAGGGTCATGCCCCCGCGCCGCTCTCGCCAGAGGAGGCCGCTCATCTGGCACGTTTGCCTGTGCTCCCGGCGCAGGCGGCGCTGGATTGCCCGGAATGGCTGCTGCCGGAACTGGAGCGCAGCCTCGCAGACCATCTTGCCCCTGTGGCCGAGGCGCTGCGCCATCGCGCGCCGGTGTTCCTGCGTGTGAACACCGCCCGCACCAGCCGCGCCGAGGCCGCCACAAGGCTTGCCGACGAAGGGATCATGGCCAGCCCGCATCCGCTGGCAGAGACCGCGCTGGAGGTGAGCGCGGGGGCACGTCGGGTTCAGGGCTCCGCCGCCTATGCCGAGGGCCTTGTGGAATTGCAGGATGCGGCCTCTCAGGCGGTCGTCCTCAGGCTGCGGCCCGGCCCGGGCCCGTGGCTGGATTATTGCGCCGGGGGCGGGGGCAAGGCCCTTGCGCTGGCGGCCCGGCCCGATGCGCCTGCGGAAATTCTTGTGCATGATGCCGAGGCCCGGCGCATGGCCGACATTCCCGCCCGCGCCGCCCGGGCCGGGGCGCATCTGCGCACGCTTGCCACGGCACCGGGCGCCGGGGCGTTCGGCCTTGTGCTCTGCGACGCGCCCTGCTCCGGCTCCGGTGCCTGGCGGCGCAGCCCCGAGGCCAAGCTGCGACTGACGTCCGCACGCCTTGCGGAATTGTGCGCGACCCAGGCCGCCATTCTCGACGCGGCCGCCCCCCTCGTGGCCCGGAACGGGGTGCTCGCCTATGCGACCTGTTCCCTGCTGGATGTCGAGAACAGCGGGGCCATCGCCGGTTTTCTGGCGCGCAACCCCGGCTGGACCGAGGCGGACCGGCTGCACCTGACCCCGCTGGATGGCGGAGACGGGTTTTTCGTTGCACAACTGATGCGTGCATGAAACCCTGATCGCGCGCCTCTCGCGGGATCGTAACCCGCGTTCGGGTTAACCAGTTCTCAATTCCTGCCCCCGAAGGGTGAGGCAGGGCTGTGCGGAGGGGGCGGTGTCGGGGCTGGCAGGAGCTGAACACGGGGCAGGCGCTTCGAATGGTGCCGGGCAGGGCGCGGGTGCAGGCAGGCTTGCGGCGGCTCTCGGGCGCATCGGGCCCCATGCACAGGGGCTCCTTTGGGTAGCCCTTGGCGCCTTGTTTGCGGCGTTCTTGCTGCCGCCCGCTGCGCGCCTCCCCGCGCTCGGGCTGGCCTTTGCCCTGGCCAGCCTTGCCGCGCTGGCCTGTCTGGCCCCGCGCGCGCCTGATGCCGCCATCGGGGGGACTGCCGGGGCTGATCCCCAGGACCGGCGCGCGCCCGCGCCCGATTCTCCGTCAGCCGATGCGCCCTTTCTCGAATCGCTCCCCGTGGCCTTCCTGCGGCTGCGCCCCGACGGGCATGTGCTGTCGGCCAACATGCACGCGCGGCGGCTGCTGGCCCATTCGATGAACGGCGAGGTCAACCTCGTGTCGCTGCTCGAGGGGCTGGGCCGCCCCCTGCGCGACTGGCTGTCCGATGCCGCCGAGGGGCGCGGCCTGCGCCGGGGCGAGCTTGTCCGCGCCCGGCGCGGCGACCGGGAGCGGTGGCTGCAGATCACGCTGGAGCGGGAGCATTCGGGCGAAGATGTCGTGCTCTGCGCCGTCCTGCTTGACGCGACCGAGCTGCGCAGCCTTCAGGCCCAGTTCACCCAGGGCCAGAAGATGCAGGCGATCGGACAGCTGGCAGGCGGGGTCGCCCATGATTTCAACAACCTGCTCACCGCGATCTCGGGCCATTGCGACCTTCTGCTGCTGCGCCGCGACGAGGGCGATCCCGATTTCGCCGACCTGCAGCAGATCCACCAGAATGCCAACCGTGCCGCCAGCCTCGTGTCGCAGCTGCTGGCCTTCTCGCGCAAGCAGACGCTGCGCCCCCGAATCCTCGATCTGCGCGAGACGATCTCCGATCTGACCCACCTGTTGCAGCGCCTGACCGGAGAGCGGGTGCGGCTGACCTTTCTGCACGACCACGACCTTGCCCCCGTTCGGGCCGATCCGCGCCAGATCGAACAGGTGATCATGAATCTGGTGGTCAACGCCCGAGACGCGATCGGGGGCGCGGGCGATATCCGGATCGAGACGCGAAACCTGGTGCTGGAGGGGCAGATTGAGCGTGATCGCGCCGTGGTACCGGCGGGCAGCTATGTGCAGGTGACGGGCGCCGATACCGGCTGCGGCATCCCGCCCGAGCGCCTTGCCAAGGTGTTCGAGCCGTTTTTCACCACCAAGCGGCACGGAGAGGGAACCGGGCTTGGCCTGTCGACGGCTTACGGCATCGTCAAGCAATCCGGGGGTTTCATCTTCGCCGACAGCCGCCCCGGAGAGGGCAGCGCCTTTCACATCTACCTGCCTGCCACCCGCGCCCTGCCGCCCCGCCCCCGTGTCGCGCCGCCCGGGGTTGGCGGCAAGGCGGGGCTGACACCGCGGGTCACCGGCCGCATCCTCCTTGTGGAAGACGAGGCCCCCGTCCGCGCCTTCGCCGCCCGCGCCCTGCGCCTGTGTGGCCACGAGGTGCTCGAGGCCGATTCGGGAGAGCGGGCGCTGGAATTGCTCGCCGATCCGGAGGTGATGGCCGATCTGTTCGTGACCGACGTGGTGATGCCCGGCCTGGGCGGGCCGGAATGGGTGCGCGCCGCCCGCCGCACTCGCCCGGGCATTCCCGTCATCTTCATCTCGGGCTATGCCGAGGAAAGCGCAGGCATTCCCGATGAGGACCGGCAGGAAGCCGATTTCCTGCCCAAGCCCTTCTCGCTGCTGGCCCTGACGGAACGTGTGGCTGCCCGTCTGGCCGCGGCTTGCCCCGATATGCAGGCCGGTCGGAAAACCGACGCGGATTAACCCGCCATTAACCGGTTTCGCGCCAGATGTACTTGAAATGTTCGTGCACATTCTGCAAGGTGGACAGAACATAAATCGAACAAAGCCCCGATTGCCGCCAATCCGGCGGTATGGGATAAGGAGGCGGAACAATGGCGTCGAACCTGCTCGACCTGAACGAGAAGCGCAGCATGGACAAACAGAAGGCACTCGACTCGGCGGTGGCCCAGATCGAGCGGAATTTCGGCAAGGGCTCGATCATGCGGCTGGGCCAGGGGGGCCCGACCATGGAGATCGAGGCCACCTCCACCGGCTCCATCGGCCTCGACATCGCGCTGGGAATCGGCGGTCTGCCCAAGGGCCGGGTCGTCGAGATCTACGGCCCCGAAAGCTCGGGCAAGACCACATTGACGCTGCATGTCGTCGCCGAGGAACAGAAGAAGGGCGGCGTCTGCGCCTTTGTCGATGCCGAGCATGCGCTCGATCCGGGCTATGCGCGCAAGCTGGGCGTCGATCTTGACGAATTGCTCATCTCTCAGCCCGACACGGGCGAGCAGGCTCTCGAAATCGTCGACACGCTGGTGCGCTCGGGCGCGGTCAGCCTGGTCGTGGTCGATTCGGTCGCCGCCCTGACCCCCAAGGCCGAGCTCGAGGGGGACATGGGCGATGCCACCGTGGGTGCCCAGGCCCGCCTGATGAGCCAGGCCATGCGCAAGCTGACCGCCTCGATCAGCCGCTCCAACTGCATGGTGATCTTCATCAACCAGATCCGGATGAAGATCGGGGTGATGTTCGGCTCTCCCGAAACCACCACCGGGGGCAACGCGTTGAAGTTCTATGCTTCGGTCCGGCTCGACATCCGGCGCATCGGTGCCATCAAGGACCGCGACGAGGTTGTGGGCAACGCCACAAGGGTCAAGGTGGTCAAGAACAAGGTCGCCCCGCCCTTCAAGCAGGTCGAGTTCGACATCATGTACGGCGAGGGTATCTCCAAGACCGGCGAGCTGATCGATCTGGGCGTCAAGGCCGGCGTGGTCGAGAAATCGGGCTCCTGGTATTCCTACGGAGACGAGCGGATCGGTCAGGGCCGGGAGAATGCCAAGCTCTTTCTCAAGGAGAACCCGACAATCGCCAAGAGCATCGAGGATCGTATCCGGACCGCCCACGGAATCGACCTGACAGCGCCCGAAGAGCCAAATGCCTCCGAGGTGATGGAGGGCTGAGCCCGCCACGTTGCGCCCCGCCTCGCCTATATGGGGGGGGCGGAAACCGGGGTGCATGACGCGAAAGACGCGCCAGTGCCGGGAACACCGCGTGACGGGCACTCGCCACGGCGGGGACAGCCCTCATAGATGCGCTCCTTCTCGGATGCGCACCGCCACTGATGCACACCGCCGCTGATGCGCACCGCCACTGATGCGCCCGATTGCGGGCAGCCATGGTCCGGGCGCTTCCCGTCATCTGCGCATGCCGCACGGCGGTTGTGCAGGGCCCGGCTGCGCGGCGCAGTGGATCTTCCCGGCGCGCG
>JAFIEC010000431.1 GCA_020832725.1 Paracoccaceae bacterium
CTTTGGTGATTTGCCTTGGTCTCAGGCGGCAATCGATAATCATTTGGCATGCGAGGCCTCAATTTCTCTTTCTGGATCTTTTAATGCACAGAGTGTGTTCACCAGTCGCATCTGCTCGACAGTTTCGCATTTCGCCTCGCGCAGACGCGGGGCGCCGAAGACCAGCGCCAGCCCTTTGGCGCGTGACACGGCCACGTTGATGCGGTTGAGCGAGAACAGGAACTCCATGCCGCGCGGGCTTTCCTCGGCCGAGGAGGCGGTCATCGAGACGATGCAGACCGGGGCTTCCTGCCCCTGGAACTTGTCGACTGTGGCTACCCGGATCGCTTCGGGCAGGGCTGCGCGCAGGGCGTTGACCTGCAAGTTGTAGGGCGCGACCACGATGATATCGTCCCGGCGAAACTGTCGCGTCTGGCCATCCTTGTCGGTCCAGCTTCCTGTCAGCAGATCATCGCAAGCGCGCCTGATCGCCTCGACCTCCTCCGGGGCCATCTGGGCGTTGCCCTCATGCGCGACAGGAACCCAGAACGTCCCGGCCTCGGGGAAGGATGTGCTCGTGACCCGCTGCCTGGCTGTATCGGCATGGCTGCTGAGCCGTCCCTCATAGACCTGTTCCGAGATGAAGTGGTTCACGTCCGGGTGCATCCGCCGGGTGACGCCCAAGAATACTCCCCGATCCGGCGGGATGGTCGCATGATCGCCCAGCATCCATTCAAGGCAGGACAGGTTCGCAGGCGCAGGATGCGCGCCCTGAATGACCTGCGGCAATTGCTGCGGGTCGCCCACAAGCACGATATTGCGCGCGGCCCGGCCCATGGCGACCATGTTTGCCAGCCCGACCTGACCGGCCTCATCCACAAACAGCCAGTCATAGGCCTGCACATTTTCATCACGCGCGAAGAAGAAAGCTGTGCCACCCACGACATGCCCGGTTGCAGCGGCAGTGGCATTATCGTTGGTTCGAGTCACGGCGCAGTCATCAGGATAGCCGTCCTGATCGCCTGAAACCTTGTGGACCAGTTCAAGATCAATCGGAAGATCCTTATCCTCCAACGCCATAAGGCAGCCCATCAGAACATTGCGTATCGCCTCGTGGCTGTTCGACGCCACGCCCACCCGATGCCCCTTGCGCACCAGCGCGAGGATCGCGCGCGCGGTGACATAGGTCTTGCCAGTGCCAGGCGGTCCTTGCACGGGCAGGACAGTTTCATCCATGCGCAGGACGGCATTGATCATGGCCGCGACTATGTCATCACCTTGCAGGATGTCCTGTTGCGGCCCGGTCAGGCGCGGCGCAGTGCGGGACAGAAGGTCATCTACTGCGCGGAATGCAGGCCCGTCGCATTGGTCGCGGATCACATCGGCGATGGCCGCGCGCAGCACGTCGGTCTTCAGTGGCTTGCCCGGGTGCAGGTTCAGGCGCGGTTGCAGGATATCGGCGCGCGCATTGCCGACCTTTAGCGTGACCTCGCGCGCGTCCATGTCCAATTCTTCAACCGTGATCGTGTCGAACCCCTCGGGCGTTGGCACGCTTGCGGAACTGCCGCTGCGCAGCTTCGTTTGCTGGGGCGGAAAGCTGTAGCACTGCGCCGTGGAGCGTTTGATAGGAAACGGCTTTCCCTTGGAGACCAACCCACCCAAGGCGTCCAGATCGTCGATCAGATCCTCGTCCTCCTTGCCCAGACTGTCGAAAATCGCCCACCAGGCAGGCTTGGCCTCGCGCGTGTGGAATTGTGCTAGGTTGAACAGCATGTCCTGCCGCGCCGCAGGCAGGCGGGAGCCTGCAAGTGCCTGCCGCAGGGCCGTGGTTGCCTCATCCTCCGCGACCTCCTGTTCGCGCGCATCCTGCTCGAATACCGGCCAAGGCCCATCGGGGCGGATACTCACCAGCCAGTCGCGCAAGCGCTCGGTCGAAATGCAGTCGATCCGGTTATAGTCCTCGATCTCGTCCAGAATGCGCTGCTCGCGGGTTTCGCGCCATTCCTCATAGGCCACGACGGACCCGCCGCCGCTTTTCACATCTCCGTCGCGGGTGATGTTATAGAATGCCTCCATCGACTTGATCGAATAGTTCCGCTCCGAGGCAACCACCCCGCCGCGCACCACAGCATAAAGGTCCACAAAGCGCCGTTCGCGAAGCAAACGATCAAGGAAGGCCTCGCCGATCCCGTATTTCGTGGTCAGGCGGCGCAGGGCTGTGATCTCGTAGGGTGCGTAGTGATAGATGCGCGCCTCGGGGAAGGTATCGAGCCTGTCGCGGAAAAACTCCAGAAGCGCGGCCAGCGACTGCGCTTCCTCGGCATGGTCATGCGCCCAGAAGGCGCGGAACTCGTCGTCGAACCAGACCCCATGCAGGTATTCCAGACCACCCTCGTAATGCGGGTCGCCCTCGATGTCGTAGAACAGATCGCCCGGCTGTGGCTGCGGCAGCAGGTCGAATCCCTTGCCGGGGACATGGGGGCGCAGCTCATAAGCGGGCGGGCCGGACTTGCGCGCGTGCTGCAGCCGCGCTTGCGTGCGCAGCTTGTCGAGCGTCGGCGCCGCCATGCTGCGCACGGTGCCGTCCCACGCCGCAAGCTGTGCCATGGTGGTGATCCCGGCCACCTCCAGCTTCTTGACCTGACCGCGCGCGATATTCGCGACGTTGAACAGGCTGTCCTCGGCGTCCCAGACGCTCTGGCAATGATCGGCCCAGCGGCAGAGCGCGCAATCTGCGCAAGGCACAGGGCGCGTGGCGGGCGGGTCGGCGACAAAGGCTTCCAGCCGCGCGCGCGCCATGCGGGCATAGGCGGCATATTCGGCCAGCCGCAAGGTGGCGCGGGTGCCGTCGCCAAGGTCCAGATGCGCGTATTCCGGCGCGCGCCCCTGAATTTCCGTCAGCAGGTCGGAATAGAGCACCAGTTGCAGCACATGCTTGGGGTGCGGGCGGCGTTTCAGCTTGGTGTCGGCCACCTCATAGCTGAACGGGCCGAGGTTGGAGGGTATCTCGACCCGTTCCAGAAAATCCGCCCAGCCGCCCCACTGGCCTGACAGGAACGCGCCCTGATAGATGACATCCGCCCCGCCCGCCATCTCGTCGCGTGTGGCTTGGGCGGCCTTGACCAGTGGCCCACGCGGAATTTCGATGATCGCGCGGCCGTCGGTTTTCAGCCCCTCCAGATGCATGGCTTCATGCGCATCGCCCTGCTTCTGGAAGAGCGCGGCATCCTCGCTGGCTTCCACAGGCTCCGGCCCCTCACCGCGCAGATTGGCGAGGTCCAGCACCGTAGAGTGCTGGCAGCCCATGAAGCGGGTGAGGTCGGTGGCGGAGAGGAGGAGGTGCGGGGTGAGGTGCATGCTGGCTCAAAATGTGAGTAATGTGAATACTGCGCGGTTTCATCTGAGGAGTGGCAGGACATTATCAACCGTAAAGAACCGGTTTTCATCTGCTAACTCCTTATATTCCTGAGGCCTTTCGGTGCGAACAGTGAACGGCTCGGGAATCGTGGCGTTGGGATGCCCTAAATCGCTCAGATATTCTCTCCAACTCAAGCTCTCTGGGTAATGCCAGTTCTCGTCACCGACACCCCTGCGATGAAAAGTGAAATTAATTGCCCTTCCATCAAGCTCTAGGCAAATGAAATTTTTTGGCCATTTATTAGGCTCATATCCCTCCGATTCAAATGGATCTAGATTTTCGTCATTCGGGTCAAGGTCAAGATCAACAGCTGTCTCTGTATATTCTTGTACATCCTTATCGCTATATTCACCATAGCAGAGGACAAGCTTGACCTCGCCACTGAGTCTTTGCAGTTCGAGCAAAGAGCTCGCTATCAATTCACGATTCAGCCCCAAGCGCGAATTCTTATTTTCACCCCAAGTTCTCTCAGCAATCCTGATAGCAGCCTCATCCAAATCGCCCGCATCATTCCATAGAGCATCAAACCAATTTTGAGCATATTCCCAGCTGCCTGAATTTCTTTCATGGTATGTTCCGGATTCAATCTGCTTCGGAGGCTTGCCCCTGAAGCCAATGCCATTTCCTGATGCATTTGCGGAGCCTACCACCATGCCGCCGTCTGAGTGATAAATTTTCGCATGAAGCCCTGGGACATGCCCGTGATTCTCAGCACGGCTCTCAACTATCTTTCTAAGTGTTTCTGGGTTGGTCCCTCCCATGGTGATATCGCACAATATCCACACATCATCCCGTTCAAGATATTCCGTTCCAAACAGTTCTCTCACCGCATCCCGACCCCAGAAAGCAACTGCGCAGCGTGCATTTGCCCTACGGACAACTTCCTTGATCTTCCGGCTCAGATCGTCACCTGCCAAGAATTCACACATCGTTCTCTTCCCTCTCTTTAGGCCTTGCTCGCAGCAGCCAACATCCCCGCATACATCTCCCGCAACTCCTCCGGCTCCAGCACCTCCACCTGATCGCCCCAGCGGAACAGATGCCAGCACATTTCCAGCATCCCACCGGCCCGAAACCGCACGATCAAGCTGCCGTTGGGGGCGTCCTCCATCTCCTGCGTGGGATGGAACAGAAACCGGTGCGCGTCTGGCGCGGCGTCGGGGGTGAAGCGCCAGACCACGTCCTGCACCTCTTCCTGAAACACCCCGAAGGCGCGGCCCAGATAGGCCTGCAAATCGAAATCTTCGGGCCGCTCGAACACCTCATCGCTCAGCTCGATCCGCTCGAAGCCTGACAGTGCGAACAGGCGCACATCCTCCTGATACTCGCTCCAGGTCACCAGATATTGCCGCCCTTCGCCCATCAGCATGGCCAGCGGACCCAGCCAGACATCGAGGCTCAGCCTGCCACTGGCCCGCGCGCGGTGGTCCACATTCACCCAGACCCCGGCGAGGATTGCGTCCCGCAGGGTTTGCAGGGTCTGGGGTGCGATCACCTCACGCGGGCCGGGGCGCAGGGCGACACCATCGGCTTCCAGCAGCGCGGCGATATCCGGGGCAAGCCGGGTGCGCGTGGGGGCTGGCAGCGCGGCTTGCAAGCGGGTGGTCAGGCTGTCCAGTGCTTCCGCTGTGATGCTGTCCCCCTCACGCGCAACGATATCGCGCGCACGGTTCAGCGCCGCGATATCGTCCAGCGTGGGCATGGTCATGCCGCCCAGGCAACGCGGCGGAAGGCGCCAGCGCTTTTCCCTGCCCGGTTCACCAAGCGGCACGATCTGCGGCAGGACATCGCAAAGCGCGGTGCGCATCCTTTCGGCCGTGCTGCGTGAGACTTCGAACTCGGCCATGATATCGGCCAGCGAGACACCTTCTGCAGTGCCCTGCATGCGCAGGGCGAGAGTGATCAGGTCGGTTGTGCGGGCATATCGCATCGGGGTTTCGCTTTCGCCTCGATGCTGCCCCGATTTGCGTGTCAGATCAAGCATTTCGGAACCCGACCGGCGCGCGCGCCCCGGGCTTGGCCGCCTGTTCACGCGCCAGTTCTGCCAGTAGATCATACGGTTTGCGGATATCCAGCAGCCGCGCGCGTTTGGCCACCACTGCGAAATCCCCGGGCGTCAGCAAATCCAGCGCCTGCAAGTTCCTGGGTGCCTCCTGCCCGAAGAACTGCCGAAACGCCGCCATGCGCTGCAGGGCAGTCAGCGGAAGGAAGACCGCGCGGAAGCTGAACCGGCGCAGCGCTGCGGGGTCCAGCCGGTCAGCCATGTTGGTGGTGCAGGCGAAGGGCTGCGGGTGACTTTCCATCCATGTCAGCATTTCGTTGACCTGGCTCACCTCCCAGCTGCGCTGTGCCCCCTCGCGATTGGACAGCAGGCTGTCGGCCTCGTCGAAGATCAGAAACGCCCCTTCCTGCCGTGCCTGCGCGAAGGCGCGTGCGATCCGCGCCTCGGTCTGCCCAACATACATGCCCATCAGGTCAGAGCTGCGCTTTTGTATCACGGGCAGCCCCATCGCTTCGGCCAGATGGCGGGCAAACGCGCTTTTCCCGGTGCCGGGCGGGCCGGAGAGGCACAGCGACACAGCGCGCGGGGCGTCCTTGCCGGTCAGGCGGTTCAGGATCGCGTCTAGGTCGATATCCGCATGGGTCAGGCGCGGGTCAAACTGCGCCTCCGCCTGCGCCACGGGGGCGGGTTCGCGCCCGCCGCGCACGGCCTTGGCCGAGGCGCGCAGGGTCAGATGCAGATCGGCCTTGCGCCCACCCGCCAGCTTTGTCGCACGCAGAGCCGTGTCGGCAAGTGCGGGCGCTTCAGTGCTTTCCCGCGCCAGCTGAGCCTGTGTTCCGGCGTCAATCTTCATGCGGTGCTTGTCCGACAGCCGCGCCCAGATGCGCGCGCGCACATGCTGCGGGGGCTGGCGCAGTTCCAGCGCAAAGGTCACACGGCGCAGCAGTGCCGGATCCATCCGCTCGATGCTGTTCGTCGTCCAGAGCGTAGGAACCGAGTTGGTTTCCAGCAGCCGGTGCAGATGCACCTTTGATCCGCCCCGCCGGTTGATGCCGAACAGGAAGCCCAGATTAGGCTCTTCCAGCAGATCCTCCATTTCATCGAACAACACCAGCGCGTCACGGCGCCCGGCCAGCAGGCGCTGTCCCAGCCGCAACTGCATCTGACGCTCAGTGCGGGACGGCTCGTCGCCATCGTCATCGGTTTCCCCGACAGCGAAGAGTTGCGCGCCCAGATACGCGGCGATCACCTTGCAGAACTCGGTCTTTCCCGTGCCGGGTGGGCCGTAAAGCAGGATATTCACACCTGCCGCCTTGCGGGCCAGCCCCCCTTTTAACAGTCGGGCCGCGAAATCACGCGCCTCGCCCAGATGGTCGAAATCGGCCCATGTCGTCTCTGGCGCCGCAGGCGAGGCAAAGAGACCATGCAGGATATCTTGCAAGCCGCGCGTCGGCGGCTCCAGTGCGCGGGCCAGCCTGGTATTCGGCGACAGGCCATAATTGTTGTGCCGCCCACCTTCGCGAGATATCAGGCCCGAATTCATCAGCTTGCCTGACATGCTCATGGCCTTACGGATGGCTGAGGCCGGATGGGCGGTCATATGGGCAATCAGTTGATCGAGCGGCAAGCGCGCGTCATCGACCAGGTTGTCGATCAGCGCGGCAAGCGGCCCACCCTGCGCCGCACGTGCAGAAAGCATGAAAATATCGGCCTCGACCCGGTTCAGGCCCAGATAGCGCGCCAGATCGGCGCAGTTGCGCGCCATCGCGTCAGGGCGCGCTTTTCGCATGCGGTCGATCTCGCAGGCAAGTTTGTCGCGCAGAGTGCTCCAATCCGCGCGCGATATCTGGTTCGACCGAAAGCGCCCGGTGTCCGGATCCCATTCGAAGCCAAGAGGGTGCCGCTCCAGCCATTCGGACAGTTCAATCGCTGGCCTTGTGCGGTATGAAAATCCCTGTGCCAGGCGCGATGCGCAGGTCAGAAGTGTCAGTGTTTCGTATCGTGTCATATGCGTCCTCGCTTTCAATGAGGACATTGTGACAGGGGGGTGCGTCAGATTCGGACGGACCCATGTTCTCAACGAGGTTTGTTCCCAGCCTGATCGGGGCGCGCATCTGTCGCGCGAGGTTTGCTTTCAAAAGAAGAACCTGTCAGTTTCCAAGATATAGCCCGCAGGTAGATTAGGGGCTCAACATTCAACTTTCAGCCGCCTTGAAAAGGATGCCGTTTTGAGATTCGAGCCCCGGTTCCAGGCCCTCAAAGACAAGCAACGCGCCATTCGCGGGGATTTCCCGGAGACGATGGGCTTGCGGGTGCATAGGTCCATCAGCTGGATTGGCCGGGCCGAAGCATGTGGCGAGGATCATGACGCGCGGTTCATCTTCCTGTGGATCGCCTTTAATGCAGCCTATGCCGATGAGCGGGACTTCCAGTCCATAGCCATCGGCGAACGCGCGGCTTTTGCCGATTATTTCTGCAAGCTTGTCACGCGCGATGCAGACCAGCGCATCTACAAGGCGCTCTGGCAGCGCTTTTCCGGTCCGGTTCGGACGCTCATGGAAAACCATTTCGTCTTCAACCCGTTCTGGCAGCATACCAACGGAATCGAGGGGTTCGCGGATTGGGAGGAAAAGTTCCGTCACTCCTCGCGCAGTTTCGCTCAGGCATTTCAGAGCGGCGACAGCGCAAAGGTGCTCAGCTTCGTTTTCGATCGGCTCTATGTGCTGCGCAACCAGCTTGTGCATGGCGGGGCGACCTGGAACAGCAGCGTGAACCGTGCGCAGGTGCGCGATGGGGCGGCTATTCTGGGGTTCCTGCTGCCGGTATTCATTGATCTGATGATGGATTACCCGCAGGCAGATTGGGGGCGCCCGTTCTACCCGGTGGTCGCGTGAGCAGAGGGTAAACAGACATGGCATTTCGTTTCTGGCGTCGTGTTCGTCTGGCCCCTGGTGTCACGCTGAACCTGTCAAAATCGACCGCGTCGCTGTCTTTGGGGCCGCGCGGCGCGAAATACACGATCAGCCCGCGCGGCAATCGCGCGACAGCGGGTCTGCCGGGGACTGGGCTGTTCTATACGGTCCATGACCGCCAGCGCGCCGGGCGCGGTTGGGCGGCGCCTGCGCCATCTGTGCCGCAGCGCGACCGGCTGAAACTGGGGTTCTTCCAGCGCCTGATGACCCCGGCGGAGGAAAAGCGCTTCATCGACGGTATCCGCGCTCTGAATGACGGGGATCGGGACGCGGCACTGGCGGCGCTGGAAGAGGCCGGCGATCTGCCCGATGCGGCGTGGATGACCGGGATGATCCGCTTGCGCCGCGAAGAATTCGACCGCGCCAGGGCGCATTTCGAACACGCGTTGGCCCGTCTGGGGGATCTCGGCACGCTGTTTGCCAAATACGAGATTGCCGCGCAGGCCAGCCTTCCGATCACATCCGACATCTTCGCTCATGTTTTTCCACGTGAACGCGGTACACGGCTGGCGCTGGTGGAAATCGCGCAGCTTGAGGGCCGCCATGCAGATGCGATGGCGCATATCGAGCGGCTGATGGAGATTGATGCGACTGATCCGGTGGTACTGCTGTCCTTTGCTGAACTGGCGCTCGACACCCCAGATGACCGCGCGCTGATGGACCGCGTGGTGCGCGCGACTGTACATGTCGAAAACGAAACACCAGTCGACACCGCCCTCCTGCTCTATCGTGGCCGCGCACTGGCCGCGCTGGGGATGCCTGATGCCGCGATCGATGTATTTACGCTGGCCAACCGCCGCCGCAAGGACCGGCCGGAGGGGCTGTTGCATCAGATCCGCTATGACCGTGCGGTTCTTTACGAACAGTCGGGCCAGCGAGCCCGCGCCAGAAGCGAGTTCGAACGCATCTATGCCGCTGATCCGGTTTTCGAAGATATTGCGCAACGGCTGGGTACGACGCCATGATCCCTATCGGCCGCATCCACCCTGTCTTTGATATGGTAATGCATAGCCATGGTGGCGGTGTTGCGGCGTTTTGCATCGTCTACTGATCGGTAGATGCACCATCGCCGCTGATCATTCTGCGGTCGATTTCCGGCTCGTCCCATTTCATCGCAGCGCCCATCCAGCGCTCGATCTGGTCCTGAAGCTTGGGATCGTCGGCCTCGAGATGGAATGTGTAGAGGCGGTTGACGATAGTGCGCATCAGGTCTCGCATCTCGGCGTCGTCAATGTGTGAGACCTCGGTCCAGGGGATGCGCCGACCGTCCGCATCCACCACCAAGACATCCGAATAGTCGCCGGTCCGGGTGATGGGCCCAAGGCCGGCATGCAGCCTTTCCAGCTGCGTATTGCGCACGCACAGCATCGCCATGATCCTTGCGAGATTTGCTGCAACACGCTTTTCATCTTCGGGTTTCATGCGGTCAGATTAGCGGGATTGCGGGGCCCGCGCCATCAATTTGGCAGCTGATCTGCCCCCTCAGCGACAGGCCCGCGCCTGCTCCCTCAACACAGCGTAATCCGCCAGCCACCCGGGGATCAGCGCCCCTTCCGGAAGGGCCGCGACTTCCCCGGCCACGCGCGCCTGCTCGGCCCGACCGTACTCCACCACCGGCGGGCAGGCGCTGGGCAGTGTGTCAGAACTCACCCCCGCGCAGGCGGTCAAGAAGATCGTCGCGGCTGCGAGGGCGGCGCGCGGCGGCGTCCAGCATCTGGCGGTGGATGGCATCTGTGCGCTCCAGTTGGTCGAACCTTTCAGCGGCGCGGCCTGCGCGCTCGCCTGATCGGCGGAGGTTGAGAATGAACAGGGTAATGCTGAGGACCGCGAGGGCGAAACTAACCGCCCGCTGCGCCCATGGCCGGGCCAGAAGCCCGACCACCAGACTGCCCCACATCAGCGCAGCCCCTTCTTCCAGTCATCGACCCGCGCCCAGACGGCCACCGCGATCCCGCCCAGTGCCAGCGCAATGAACACCCAGCGCAATGTGTCCAGATACGGCACCAGCGGCAGAACAGCCCCTTGCGCCTCTGCCAGAACCTCTTGTGCCACCTCGACGCCCGCTGCGCCGACGGTCGCCACGCCGGCCGCACCGGTCCCTTTCAGTGTCCGGCTTTGCGCGATCGCCTCGCGCGCAGGCGGAGCTTCCTGCGCAAATGGTACCGCCCGCGCTGGAAACGGCTCGCCCCAGCTGCGCGCGGGGCCGAGATCGATATGCATGAAGCCCGAGCGGGGATAGGCGCCGAAGCCCAGAAACCCGACGGCGCGGGCGGCTTCAGAAAATTGCACCGGATCATGGTTGGACATCGCGATATCAAAGGCGGTGCCGTCCATATGCTTGGAGCGCGGTGCCCCGCCGACATTGCGATTGTGCGCAGGGCTTCGATAGGCCGAGCGGATGATCAGCGGTTTGCCCAGTCGGTCGCGCAGCGCCTGCAGCTTGTCGAGTGCGTCGGGGTGCAGCTTCAGCTGGCCCGTGCCGCGGCAGGCAATCTCAGAAGGCGAGAAGTTCTTCCAGCGCCAGAGGCTCTCGGGCACTTCGCGGAAGTGGCGAAATGTGCGGATGGGATCAGTCATGGGGTGTCTCCTGTGGGTATGAGCGCATGCGGGAATGGCCCGCCGCCCGAGCGTTCGGGTGGCGGGGTTGGATCGTTTGGGATTGCAGGGTCGGCAGTGTGCCAGCGTCGCGTTGCGCGCAGGTGTGCAATGCGTGCGCTGGGCTACGCGGTCAGATGGAACCAGTCATGTGCCCTCAGTCTCCGTTCTTGCGCTGGAACGCGGCGAAGATCAGGTTGCGCATGTCATGGATATCGCGCTCGATGCGGGCGAGGCGGTCATGATCGACGCGGCGGTCGTCATCGCGGCGCTTCTCGACGCGCGCGCGTTCCTCGGCCAGTTCCTGCTCCAGCTTGTGCAGCAGCGCCTCATTGGTAAATGCCTTTCGCGTCACGGCTGTGGCCAGCCCTGCAATGAAGGTGAACCACACACCAATGGCCGTGGCAAAGCCATGATCGCGGAAGGCCTGTATGATCTGTTCTGTCAGCGTGCTGCGATTGGTCATCCGAGTTTTACCCCCCAGAAGCTGGTGTGATCGGCGGCAA
>JAFIEC010000042.1 GCA_020832725.1 Paracoccaceae bacterium
ATCTGGACTTAATCCACATCCGCCCCCGCAGGCACGGGAATCAGATGGCGAGGCGCGGTGGCTATATCCGAGAAATCCACCGGATGGGCGGTGACCACCCCCACCAGCCGCCCCTGGCCCAGTGGGGGCTGCACGACGAAGTCAAAGCCATAGGTGGCGTCGGGTATGGTGAGCGGCAGGCCCGCGCGGATCGTGTTGCCACGTCCCTGCCGGTCGGAGAAGCGGTTGGGAAACAGCTGCACCAATCGCCCGTCGGGGGTGATGTCGAACACGATGAGATAGCCGTCATGGCTGCTGTCGATGCGGAACTGCACCCGCTCGCCACGGCGCGGGCGGGCCGAGGGCAGGATGTCGAGCGTCACGCGCACCCCCTGCCCCGGCGCGCCCCCCTGCGCAGGCGCACCCTGCGTCGTGCCCGCTCCGCCGCCCGATGCCCCGCCCGTCGCCCCGCTGACCGCCACCGGCACCAGCCCTCCGCCCGCGCCGAAACTGGCATCCACCGCGCCCCAGTCGATACCTGCCAGATCGCCCCCGCCCGGAACCGATGCATCCCCCCGCAGCGTCGCATCGACGGGGGCACCCTGCAGCGGGCGGTACACCTCCAGCATGGGGGTCAGGCCAAGGCCGCATTGCCCCGGCGGCATGGCCGGGCAAAAGGCCTCGCTCTCGCGGGCGAGGTAGGTGTGCATCTCCAGATGGGTGACCACCCCGTCGCCATCGAGATCGGCCGCGCCCTCGGCAATCCCCCGGATGAAGCGCGAGGTGAACAGCCCCTCTCCGCCCTGCTCGAAGGCAAGCTGATGGGGGCTGACCGCAGCCCAGACCGTGCGGTCGGGCGTGGAATCGAGAAGCGGCTGCACACTGCGCGCCCCGCCCGTGCTGCGGCTGGCCATGGGCGGCGGCGGCGCGGTGCCCGCCCGCATCTGTGCTGCCCGCAGCGCCTGTGGCGCGCGCACCTGCGCGCCCGTCAGGGCCGAGCGGGTGACAAGGCCCGAATGGCAGCTGTCCACGGCCACGGTGACCACCCGGTCCTCCAGTTGCCGCAGCAGCGCGTCAAGTTCCTTGTCACGCACGAAATCGCGCAGGACCCCCCGGCCGTCCAGATGGGTGTCCACCGAGATCAGGATCTGGTCGAGCTCCCCGGGAATGGTCAGCGATTCGGTCTGATAGCCGTGACCCGCGAAGAAGAAGAACGCCCTGTCCCCCGGTCGCGTGCCCTCGATCAGCCAGGAGCGGATGGCCCCGCGGATGCCCTCCGCCGTGGCCTCGGCATCGGTGAGCATCAGCACCTCGTCGGGCGCATAGCCCGCGTGTTCGATCAGAAAGCGCCGGATCGACCGGGCGTCGTTCACCGCGCCCGACAGCGGCGTGATGGCAGGGTCGCGCAGATAGGCGTCGATGCCGACCACCAGCGCGCGATCCGCCATGGCGGGACCTGCGGCAAGCGCCGCAAGGGCGGCAAGGGTGCGGGCAAGCCGGAGGATCATCTGTCGCATGTGCAGCCTCAGCGCGGCGCGGTGTAGAGGGCGAGAAAGCCCAGTTCATGTTCTTCCGGCGCGCGCGATACCGTCTCGGCCAGCGCCGCCAGCGCCTCTTCGGGGGCGATGCGACCATCCAGCGCCTTGAGCGCGCGGTGCAGATCCCGCTCGGGCCGGCGCGAGGACAGCGCGACCAGATGATCCCCGCCAAAGGGCGGCGTCACGCCGAAATCCAGCCGGAAGGGGGTGGTCGGCTCCACCCGCAGCGGGTCGGAGAAACTGGCATAGGGATCGTCGCGCCCGCCCCCCGGCTGGGGATAGAGCGGATAGAGAAACTGCACTGTTCCATTGCCCGCGATGTTCAGCAGCGTCAGATGCGGCTCGACCCGGGCGGCCAGCTCGAAGGTCAGGCGATCGCCCTCCCGGTGCAGCCCGTCGCCCTGAACAAAGCGCAGCCCCAGCGGTGCCTGACAGGCGGCCAGCGCCTTCAGCCCCTCCAGCATCCGCCATTTGTCCACCACCCCGGCGACATGGACCTCGGCCGCAACGCCCGGCGCGGGCTGCAGGGGGGCCACCGAATCGCCAAGGCTGGAGAGGACGGCATTGCCCTCCGGCTCGATGTTGAGGACGGCCTCGCTCATGGCGACGGGCCGCGCGCGCGGCGCATGGCGCGACAGCCAGTCCGCATCAAGCCCCCCGAAAAGCGCCACCGGCAGCTTGCCCGGGACACCCGCCAGCGCCGCGCCGATGCAGGCCCGCCGGTCCTCGGCAGAGCGGGCGGGCAGCGCAAAGACGGGAAGGTCGGCTTCTCCAGAGAACTCGACCGAGGGGAATTGCCGCCGCTCGGTCATCTCGCGGCCGCGCCTGTCAATGAAGGCGCGCAGCTCTGCCCGCGACAGCACGCCATCACCATCGGCATCGGCAGCCCCCCGCAGGGCGGCGGCGAAGAGCCAGCTGACGGCGCCGCGCGCCTGCCCGTCGATCAGGACCTCGGTGACCAGCAGGTCGGCCCGTGTCGCGGCGATGAACACCTCGTTGCGCAGGGTGGCGGGCTGGCCCTCGGCCTCGACAGGCGGGGGCGGCAGCATGTCGTTCTCGATCGTGCCGTAGGAGGAGAAGCGGCTGCGCATGATCCGCCCGCCGGGGGCGAGGCTGCGGTTCATGGTGCCGGCATGGCAGGCATCGAACATCAGAACCACGTTCAGATCGGGCACGGAGGCGACCTTGCGACGCCATTCCCAGTCAAAGATGCGCTCGTAGTTGCGGGGCGCGGTCTCGCGGAAGCCGCCCAGAACCATCACCTCGTCGAGCCCGTCCGCCTCGGTCTCCGGAAAGCGGCTGGGCTCCTGCGCGCCGTGGCCCGCATAGGTGACAAGCAGCGTATCGCCCGGGGCGGCGCGGGCGACCTTGCGCTCCCACGCGGCAAGGATGGCGTCGCGGTTGGCCTCTTCGTCCAGCAGGACGGTCAGCGAGGCCGCCCCCATCTGGCGCACGGCAGAGGCGATGTCGCGGGCGTCGTTCACCGCCCCCTCCAGATCGGTGAGGCTGCCCCCCTGGGCGGCATAGCGGTCGATCCCGATGACCAGCGCATGCACCTGCCCGGCCAGCGCGGCGGTCGGCAGCCACAGGATCACGGCAAGGACGGACAGAAGACCCCTCATTGCCGCACAAGCTCCACCCGGCGGAAGATCTGGTGCAATTGCTCGGTGGAATAGAGGGCGGGGTTGTCCACCTCGAGAGGCTGGTCGGGCCCGCGCCCATCGACGGTGATGCGCCCCTGATAGCCGTTGGCACGCAGCCAGCCCGCCACGGCCTCGGCGCGCTGGACCGACAGCTCCATGTTGCGGGCGCGCGAGCCCACCGGGTCGGTATGGCCGACAAGCGTGATCGCCTGCGCCCCCTCAAGCTGCAGATAGTCCAGCAGATCGGCCACCGCCGCCTGCCCCTGCTCGGTGAAATCGGTGCGCGCGAATTCGAACTGCACCGGAACCGCGACCCGCGCCACGCCAAAGCTGCGCACCCGCGACGTGGCCAGCCCCGTGGGCGCACCCGAGCGCGAGCGGGTGGTGGGCACGTAGACAGGCGCGGCCATCCGCGCCACCTGGGCCTTGCGGTGGATCTGGGCGATCACCCGCTCGGGCGGCTCTGTCGGGGTCAGGGCGGTCTCCATGATGGAATTGAGCGCCTCCTGATAGTGGAACGCCGCCCGGCCATGATCCCCCCCCTCGGAGGCGATGTCGCCCAGCGCGGCATGGGCCTGCCAGAGCGGGGCCTGATCCAGAACCGCCTCCAGCGCCGCAACCTGCCGGGGCAGCGGCGCGCCCGACTGGTTGAGCGCCACCGCCTCGTTCCACAGCAATGCGGCCAACCGAATCTGCAGGTTGAACCGCAATTCGGGACAGCCCGCAGCCCGTTCGATCACGCCCGAAAGCGCGGCGCGGTCCTGCGCGGCGGCGGCGGTCGCGCCCTCCTGCGCGAGGGCGGCGCAATCCTGCGCCCGGGCGGGAACCAAGAAGGCAAGCGCCGCGGCAAGGGCTGCGACAAGCACGGTGATGCCGGGCCGGAAGGGGCGGCGCAGGGGGGCAGGTCGTGTCATCGGCGGCTCTCTCCTTCACGCGGGGCCTCGAGGAAGCGTGGCTCGGCAAAGATCGCGTCGATCAGGACGACCACCTGCGCCCCCGGGGCAAGGGGCAGCGCGCGCATCTCCTCGAGGGCCATCATCTCCGGCCCCGTCTGGTGCGGAGTAGCGGGCGCAAGCAGACGGAAATCCGCCCCCGCAAGCGCCCGGTCGCCGTTCGGCAGGGCCATCCCCTGCCCGCCCAGATAGACAAGCCCCGTCTCTCCGGGGCCGAGGCCGGCGGCAAGGGCGGCGACGGCCTCCAGCATGACGCGGCCCGAGGGGTTGAGGTGCTCCTCCACCGCCCAGCCGCGGCCCGAGAGCGCGTCGGCCAGCAGCGCCAGATCCTCTGCCGCGCCCGAGAGGCCGGGAATGCCGGCGGCGATGTACTCCTGCGCGATCAGCAGCGCCCGCGCCCCCGCAGGCGCGGGCAGGATCACCGGCAGGGGCTCGGTGCTGCGGATGCCGAGGGCGGGGCGCTGGCGGGGCATACGCTCGGCCAGACGCCCGAATTCGGCATTGAGCGCGGCATAGAGAACAAGCGGATCGGCCGGCGCATCCAGCCCCTCGATGGCCCGGACAAGGGCGATGACAAAGAGGCTCGCCTCGTCATGGGCCATGCCCGGCGGGGCTGCGAAGAGCGCATAGCCCTCTCCCGCCTCGATCTCGATCAGACCGTGTCCCAGCCGCCCCTCGGCCTCGGCCGCCACGCCCGCGCCGCCGCCCACAACCGCAAGACCCGCCCCGGCAGGTCCGCCCGGGGCCAGCGCCAGAGCCAGCGCCAGCGCGGCGCAGGCCAGAGGGTGCCGCCCCCTCATGGTGCGGCGACCCGCGCCAGATACAGCACGGTCTCGCTGGGCACATGGCGCAGGGCCAGAAGAAAGGGCCGGTCAAAGACCAGATCAAAGCCGTTGGGCGCAGACGAGCGCACGCCCACCACACCGGTCGCGGCCGCCGCCTCGGCCCCGGTCTCGTCGAGCACAAGCGCCGTGCGATGCACCACCGTGTCGAACACCAGCGGCTCGGGCGACAGGTCCGCGTAATCCTGCGAGGCGAAAAGGCCCGCGGCGCGCAGCACGTCGCTCATGTCCCCCCCCGCCGCGATGTCCAGTCGCGGCAGCGCCAGCCGCCCTTCGCCGGGCCGAAAGCCCACAGCCTCCAGAAGCCCGGGCTGCGCCAGCAGCGCCTCGGGGACGACCCCCTCGGCGGGCAGGATCAGCATCGCCTCGAAATCGGGGTCGGCAAAGGGCATCAGCACGGCGCTGTGATCCTCCCGCGTGCGGACCATCAGCGACATGCCCGCCTGATGCATCATCGCCACCTCGCGCGGATCGCCCGACGCCGCATGAAAGGGCGCAGGCTCGGTCGCCTCGGGATCGAAAGGCAAGAGCCAGCTGCCCTTGAGATACAGCGCATTGCCCAGCACGATGCGCGTATCGGCGGGCAGTTGATCGAACAGCTGCGGGATCATGCCCCGGGTCTGGTCCGCGAACCAGCCGTTCAGCACCGCCACCGTCTCAGGGGCGTCGAAATCCACACGCGCCACCTCGGCCCCGAAATCGGCCCGCGCCGCATCCGCAAAGGCGGGATGCAGCGGCAGGTCGGGTGCCGACCAAAGCCCGTTGGCAAGGGCCACGATCATCGCGCCCTCACCCTCGCCCTCGCGGGACAGCTCTGCGGCCAGCGCACCCAGCCAGGCCGCCGCCCCTGCCGCATCGTCATAGCCCAGCACGTCGGCATATTCCCGCGCCGTGCCCTCCCCGGCCCCGCGCGCCGTCATGGTCAGCGCCATGGCCAGCGACCGCGGCGACAGGGCGATGTTGGCATCTCCCTCGGCCCCGGCGGCCAGATCGGCCAGAAGTGCGGCGCCAAAGGCATTGGGCCAGGGCGCGGTCGCGTCATCACCGGCTGGCACCCCCCCGGCGCTGGCAGCGCTTCCGGCAGCCGTCGCGGCGGAGGGGCCGGTGTTCGCCGCCTCGGCGCCCTGCACCTCGGCCTGCACGGGCGCATCGCCCGCCAGCGCCGGGGCGACGGCCAGCAGGGCCGCCACCAGCCCCGCAATGACCGTCCGACCGCCTGTTGCGCCATTTCCCATGGGCATTCCCCTCAGTTGTTGCGAACCGTGGACTGGATCCACGGAATATGCGGCACCACGCGGGCATAGACACCATAGGCCCCGGGCCGCGCGCAGCCGATGCCCCAGCTTACCACGCCGATCTGTGTCCAGCCCGTCGGCCCGCCCGGCACGACAAGCGGGCCGCCGCTATCGCCCTGACAGGCATCGCGGGTGCCGACCTCGTAGCCCGCGCAGACCATGCTGTCATCCACGCCATAGGCGCGGGGGGGCCAGCCCTCCTCGGGGCCGATAATGGCATAGGAGCGCTCGCAGGTGCGCAGATCGACGATCGGCACATCGACCTGCTGCATCGCGCTGGCGCCCCGGGCGGCGGGTGCCGTGCGAAAGGCCGGGCCAAGCCCGCGCTGGGCAGTGGCGCCCCATCCCGTCACCACCGCACAGGAGCCGACCGGCCCGAAGGTCCGCTCCAGCGCAGCGCCCTGAAGCTGCACGATCGCCTCGCGCGGGAGGTCGGTGAAGGGCCGGGAAAGCCGGATCAGGGCGATGTCGTTGGACAGCTCGTTCGCCCCCTGCCCGTAGAGCGGGCTCATGAAATAGCGGTCCGCCGGAACGCTCTGCCCCCCCTGGCCAACCCGCGTGCCGCCGATGAACAGGCCGACATTGGCAAAGGCGCCGGGCTCCGCCTCGAAATGCTCCACGCAATGAGAGGCCGTCAGCACCCATTGCGGATGGATGAGCGAGCCACCGCAGAAATGCCGCCCCTCATAGGTAATGGAAACCTGCCAGGGCCAGGCGCCCGGCGGGGCATCCACCCCGCCGACGATGCGCGTCGCGGCCGAGCGGGTGCCGTCGGCATTGGGCAGGGTGCAGGTGAATTGCGCCCGCGCCTGGGACAGGGCTGCCTCGGCTGACAGGGACAGGCCCGCCAGCATCAGGGCAAGGGCTGCGAGGGGGCGGCGGACGAGGGTGCGAGAGGGTGTCATTCCACGATCCGGTATTCGATGGTGGAGCCGGCATGGGCGGCCTGCCCGGACGGCGCGGGAGAGCGGTCCCCGATGGCGGGGAAATCGTCGCTGCCAAGCTGCGCCCCCGCGCCCGGGGTCCAGTGGACATAGACGGTGGAAACCGCCCCCGCCCGCCCCGAAACCCGCAGGCGAAAGCGGTCGTCGGCACCGATGCAATGGCGCTCTCCGCCCGTGATCACCACGGCGGTGGCCTCCTCCCCGGCATGGGAAAAGCTGTTGGGGTAGATCACCACGGGGCGGTTGTCGGCCGACCGGCTCCAGACGGTGATATAGCCATCCGAGGTGACCGCAAAGCAGATCTCGGCGTAATCGCCCAGCTTCAGCTCGGGCAGCCCGCGGGTGGTGGGGGAGCGGGTGGTCGCCACGATCTCCTGGCGCAGGGCGCGGCTGCCGTCGAGGGTGCGCAGCGAAAGCTCGATTTCCACCCCGTCCATCGCCTGCTGCTTGGGCACCGCCACAGGCGACAGCCGCTCGGAGCCGAAGGCCGGGGCCGCACCCGACCCCAGCGCCGCCACGGCAGCAAGCGCGCAGACGCGCGCCACAATCATTGCGCCAGCCTCCCGATCTCCACCCGGCGGTGGCGGGGGTCGTTCACGGCAAGGCCCGGCAGCAGGCGGTTCCAGCTGTAGCCCACCACAAGGAGACGCTCGGGGGTGACGCCCTGCGAGATGAGGTAGGTGGCGACCGCCTGGGCACGCCGTTCGGACAGGCCCTTGTTGTAGGCCCAGCTTCCGGTGGCGTCGGTGTGTCCCTCCAGCAGGAAGCGCGACCCCGCCAGCGCCGGGTCGCGCATGGCGGCGGCCACCACATCGAGGATACCGCGGGCCTGGGCGTTGAGTGCGGTGCTGTCAAAGCCGAACTGCACCGGCATCAGCAACGTCGCCTCCTGCGGGGTGCCGGGGACGGCGGCCACCGCTGCGGCGGCCTGGGCGGGCTGGGCGGTCTGGGTGACGGGGGCCTGGGCCACCGTACCGGCCTGAAGCTGCTGCACGATCAGGGCGCGCGGCGTGGTGGCGTCCAGCTCGATCGAGCTGCGCGCCGTCTGGGCCTGGGCCATCGCGCCCGAGAGCACGAGCGCGAGCGCCAAGAGGGCAGGCAGGCCGGGGGCGGATCGGGGTTTGCGGAACATGTCCGGTCCTTTCGGTTGCGCGGGTCGGTTTCGCGAGGCCCCGCTGCCCCTCCGGGGGCGGGGCCTGCGCGGATCAGGGGGTGACGACAAAGCGCAGGCTGGCGCGCGCGGTCCCCGGGGGCTGGGCCACCTGCTGCCACTGGGCGGTGGTCAGCACCGGATGGATCGCCCGCAGGGGCCAGGACGACAGATCGCCCAGGATCGCGCGATCCTCCTCGGTGCAGACGGCGACCATGGTCTGCGCGCCCGCCGGGGCCCCCCCCCCCCCCCCCACCCCGCGGGGGGGCCCCGGGCGCGGGGCCGGCGGGGCGGGCCCCCC
>JAFIEC010000043.1 GCA_020832725.1 Paracoccaceae bacterium
GCGTGATCATGGGGGGCTGGGCGTCGAACTCGAAATATCCCTTCCTCGGCAGCCTGCGCTCGGCAGCGCAGATGATTTCCTACGAGGTATCGATCGGGTTGATCATCGTGGGCGTGCTGATTTCCACCGGCTCGCTCAACCTGTCGGCCATCGTGCGGGCGCAGGACGGGCCCTACGGGTTCTTCTCGTGGTACTGGCTGCCGCATCTGCCGATGGTGATGCTGTTCTTCATCAGCGCGCTGGCCGAGACCAACCGCCCGCCCTTCGACCTGCCCGAGGCCGAGTCGGAGCTGGTCGCGGGCTATCAGGTGGAATATTCCTCGACGCCGTTCCTGCTGTTCATGGCAGGCGAATACATTTCGATCTTCCTGATGTGCGCGCTGATGAGCATCCTTTTCTTCGGGGGCTGGCTGTCGCCGATTCCCGGGCTGCCCGACGGGGCCCACTGGATGCTGGCGAAGATGGCGTTCTTCTTCTTCCTGTTCGCCATGGTGAAGGCGGTCGTCCCGCGATTCCGGTACGACCAGCTCATGCGGATCGGCTGGAAGGTGTTTCTGCCGCTCAGCCTGATCTGGGTGGTGATCGTGGCCTTCCTGGCCCAGTACGAGGTGCTGGGCGGGGCCTGGGTGCGGTGGGATGTCGGCGTCTGAGGCAGGGTGCCGGAGCGGCAGGCCCGCAAGGACGCGCGAACACGGAGAGTGCGGGACTTTCCCGCAGGCAAAGGAGGCAGAGCCATGGCGAGCATCGACTGGCAACGCGCGACGCGCTACTTCCTGATGATGGATTTCCTCAAGGGCTTTGCCCTTGGCCTGCGCTATTTCGTGGCGCCCAAGTCCACGCTGAACTACCCCCACGAAAAGGGCCCGCTCTCGCCGCGCTTTCGCGGCGAGCATGCGCTGCGGCGCTATGCCAACGGCGAGGAACGCTGCATCGCCTGCAAGCTGTGCGAGGCCATCTGCCCCGCGCAGGCCATCACCATCGATGCCGAACCCCGTGAGGACGGCTCTCGCCGCACCACGCGCTACGACATCGACATGACCAAATGCATCTATTGCGGCTTCTGTCAGGAGGCCTGCCCGGTGGATGCCATCGTCGAGGGGCCGAATTTCGAATTCGCCGCCGAGACCCGCGAGGAGCTTTTCTACGACAAGCAGAAACTGCTCGACAATGGCGACCGCTGGGAAGCGCAGATCGCCCGGAACATTGAACTCGACGCCCCCTACCGCTAAGGGGGCGCCGCGCCGCACCGGTGCGCATCCGCGCACCCCAGCTTGAGGACATGCCGATCATGGGCGTCAGCGCCTTGGCCTTTTACCTGTTTGCCGTGACCACGCTCGTCTCCGCGTTTCTGGTGGTGGTGGCCCGCAACCCCGTGCATTCGGTGCTGTGGCTGATCCTGGCGTTCCTGTCCTCGGCGGGGCTGTTCGTCCTGCTGGGGGCGGAGTTCCTCGCGATGCTGCAGATCATCGTCTATGTGGGCGCGGTGGCGGTGCTGTTCCTGTTCGTCGTCATGATGCTGGATGTGGACTTTTCGGCGCTCAAGGCTGGCATGGCGCGGAACCTGCCGCTGGGTCTGCTGATCGGGCTGGTGCTGCTGATGCAGATGGGCGCGCTGTTCGCCCATTGGCAGGTGGCCGACGGGGCACCCGCGCTGCGCCAGGCACCCATGCCCGAGGGCGTGCAGAACACCGAGGCGCTGGGGGAGCTGATCTACACCCGCTACATATTGCTGTTCCAGATCTCGGGGCTGATCCTGCTGGTGGCCATGGTGGGGGCGATCGTGCTGACCCTGCGCCACCGCGAGGGGATCAAGCGTCAGGACGTGCTGGCACAGATGTATCGCGATCCGGCCAAGGCGCTGGAACTGAAGGATGTGAAGCCGGGGCAGGGCCTTTAGGGGCGACCCGACAGACAGCCGGGCGCGGGATGCGCGCGGGGGAACGAGGGCATGATCGGACTGGAACATTACCTGATGCTGGCCGGGGCGCTGTTCGTCATCGGCGTCTTCGGGATCTTCCTCAACCGCAAGAACGTGATCGTCATCCTGATGTCGATCGAGTTGATGCTGTTGTCGGTGAACATCAATCTCGTGGCCTTCTCGGCCGCGCTGGGTGACATGGTGGGGCAGGTCTTTGCGCTGTTCATCATGACGGTGGCGGCGGCCGAGGCGGCCATCGGGCTTGCGATCCTCGTCTGCTTCTTCCGCACCCGCGGTTCCATCGAGGTGGAAGACATCAACGTGATGAAGGGCTGAGGCGGCGATGACACAGATCATCCTCTTCGCGCCCCTGGTCGGGGCGATCCTCGCGGGCTTCGGCTGGCGGCTGATGGGCGAGAAGGCCGCCATCTGGACGGCGACGGGCCTTCTGTTCCTGGCCGCGTTCCTGTCGTGGATCGTGTTCCTGGGCTTTGACGGAGAGACCCGTTCGATCCCGATCCTGCGCTGGATCGAATCGGGCAGCCTGGCGGTGGACTGGGCGATCCGGCTGGATCGCCGGACGGCGGTGATGCTGATCGTGATCACCACGGTCTCGGCGCTCGTGCATCTGTATTCCGTGGGCTACATGGACCACGACGAGAACTGGCGCGAGGGAGAGGCCTACAAGGCGCGGTTCTTTGCCTATCTGTCGCTGTTCACCTTTGCCATGCTGATGCTGGTGACCGCAGACAACCTGCTGCAGCTCTTCTTCGGCTGGGAGGGGGTGGGTCTCGCCTCCTATCTCCTGATCGGCTTCTACTGGCGCAAGCCCTCGGCCAACGCTGCCGCGGTCAAGGCCTTCGTCGTCAACCGTGTCGGGGATTTCGGCTTTCTGCTGGGCATCTTCGCCATCTTCCTGATGGTGGATTCCGTCAGTTTCGATGTGATCTTCGCCTCTGGTGCCGCGATGGCCGCGCAACAGGTCGGCTTTCTGGGTCTGACCGTGAACGGGGCGGAACTGGTGGCGTTCCTGCTGTTCGTCGGGGCCATGGGCAAGTCGGCCCAGTTGTTCCTGCACACATGGCTGCCCGACGCGATGGAGGGGCCGACGCCCGTCTCGGCGCTGATCCACGCGGCGACCATGGTGACGGCCGGGGTGTTCCTGGTGGCCCGCATGTCGCCGGTGTTCGAATTCACGCCGGGGGCCATGACCTTCGTGACGGTGATCGGCGCGCTCACCGCCATCTTCGCGGCCTCGGTCGGCCTTGTGCAGAACGACATCAAGCGGGTGATCGCCTATTCGACCTGCTCGCAGCTGGGCTACATGTTCGTGGCTGCGGGGGTGGGTGTCTATCAGGTGGCGATGTTCCACCTGTTCACCCATGCCTTCTTCAAGGCGATGCTGTTTCTGGGCGCGGGCTCGGTCATTCATGCCATGCATCACGAACAGGATCTGCGCCGCTATGGTGGCCTGCGCCACAAGCTGCCCTGGACCTTCTGGGCGATGCTGGTGGGCACGCTGGCGATCACCGGCGTGGGCATTCCGCTGACCCATATCGGCCTCTCGGGCTTCCTGTCCAAGGATGCCGTGATCGAGAGTGCCTTTGCCGCGCCGGGAGAGGCCGCGCGCATGGCCTTCTGGCTGCTGGTCGCGGCGGCGGCGATGACGAGCTTCTATTCGTGGCGGCTGATGTTCATGACCTTCTGGGGCAAGCCCCGGGGCGACCGGCATACCCACGAGCACGCCCATGAATCGCCCGTGGTCATGCTGGTGCCGCTGGCGGTTCTGGCGGTGGGCTCGGTGCTGGCGGGGATGGTCTGGTACAACGATTTCTTCGGCGAGACGGCGCAGGCGATGGCCTTTTTCGGCCCGGCGATCTTTGTGGGTGAGGGCAACACCGTACTGAACGATGCCCATTATGTGCCGGACTGGGTCAAGGCCGCGCCCTTCGTGGCGATGCTGTCGGGGCTGGCGCTGGCGTGGCTGTTCTACATCCGCAGGCCCGACCTGCCCCGGTCGCTTGCACGCACCCACCACGGGCTCTACGCCTTCCTGCTCAACAAGTGGTATTTCGACGAGCTCTACGGCCTCATCTTCGTCCGCCCCGCGCGGGCACTGGGCGGCTTCCTGTGGCGGCGGGGCGACGGGAGCGTGATCGACGGGGCGATCAACGGGCTTGCCATGGGCATCGTGCCGTTCTTCACGCGGCTCGCGGGGCGGGCACAGTCGGGATACCTGTTCCACTACGCCTTCGCGATCGTTCTCGGCCTTGTGGTGCTGATCACCTGGGCCACGATCACCGCGGGAGTGAACTGATGCCCCTTCTGTCGATCGTGACCTTCCTGCCGCTGGTGGCGGCGGTCATCATGGCGGCCCTGCTGCGCGGCGATGACGAGGCCGCCCAGCGCAACGCCAAGTGGCTGGCACTGCTGGCGACGGGGGCGACGTTCCTCGTGTCGCTGTTCATGCTGACCGAGTTCGACCCCTCCGACACCGGTTTCCAGATGGTGGAGGAGCGGGCCTGGCTGCTTGGCCTCAGCTACAAGGTGGGTGTGGACGGGATCTCGATCCTGTTCGTCCTGCTGACCACCTTCCTCATGCCGCTGACCATCGCCGCATGCTGGAACGTGACGCATCGGGTCAAGGAATACATGATCGCCTTCCTGGTGCTGGAGACGCTGATGATCGGCGTCTTCGTCGCGCTCGATCTGGTGCTGTTTTACCTGTTCTTCGAGGCGGGCCTCATTCCGATGTTCCTGATCATCGGCATCTGGGGCGGCAAGGAACGCATCTATGCGGCGTTCAAGTTCTTCCTCTACACGCTGCTGGGCTCTGTGCTGATGCTGGTGGCCATGATCGCCATGTATGTCGATGCCGGCACCACGGACATTCCCAGCCTGCTGCGCCACCAGTTCGACTCGGGTCCGATGTCGCTCATAGGATGGCAGGTGGTGGGCGGGCTGCAGACGCTGCTGTGGCTGGCCTTCTTCGCCTCCTTCGCGGTCAAGATGCCGATGTGGCCGGTCCACACCTGGCTGCCCGATGCCCATGTGCAGGCTCCCACCGCGGGCTCGGTGGTGCTGGCGGCGATCCTGCTCAAGATGGGGGGCTATGGCTTCCTGCGCTTTTCGCTGCCGATGTTCCCGGTGGCCTCTGACCTGCTTGCGCCGATGGTTCTGTGGCTGTCGGCCATCGCCATCGTCTATGCCAGCCTCGTGGCGCTGGCGCAGCAGGACATGAAGAAGCTCATCGCCTATTCGTCGGTGGCCCATATGGGCTATGTGACCATGGGCATATTTGCCGCCAACCAGCAGGGGATCGCCGGGGCGATCTTCCAGATGATAAGCCACGGCTTCGTCTCGGGGGCGCTGTTCCTGATCGTGGGTGTGGTCTATGACCGGATGCACACCCGCGACATCGCGGCCTATGGCGGGCTGGTCAACCGGATGCCGGCCTATGCGCTGATCTTCCTGCTGTTCACCATGGCCAATGTCGGCCTGCCCGGGACATCGGGTTTCGTGGGCGAGTTCCTGACGCTGGTGGGTGTGTTCAAGGTCAACATCACCGTGGCCGTGATCGCCACCACCGGCGTCATCCTGTCGGCCGCCTATGCGCTGTGGCTGTATCGCAAGGTGATGCTGGGCGACCTGATCCGTGAAAGCCTGAAATCCATCAGCGACATGACCCTGCGGGAACGGGCGATCTTTGCCCCCCTGGTGGCCATGACCCTGATCCTGGGCGTCTATCCCGCGCTTGTCCTCGACCTGATCTCGCCCTCGGTGGGGGCGCTGGTCGCGGGGCACGAGCGGGCGCTGGCCGAATACAGCGGCCGTCTGGTCGATATCGCCGGCAACTGAGCCAACCGAGAGGACGACATGATCGCCACCGACCTTGCCACCGTCCTGCCCGAGCTTCTGCTTGCGGGCTATGCCATGGCGGCGCTGATGTACGGCGTGTTCACCGGCAAGGATGAGACGGCCCGCAGCCTGATGTGGATGACGGCGCTTGTCATGGCGGCGCTGGCGTTGTGGATCGCCACAGTGCCCCAGGGCCGCACGCTGGCCTTTTTCGAGTCCTTCGTGGACGACGGGTTTGCCCGCTTCGCCAAGGTGGTGATCCTGCTGTCGGCGGCCGCGGTTCTGGTGACATCCGAGGCGTTCCTGTCGCGCCAGCGCATCCTGCGCTTCGAATATCCCGTGCTCATCACGCTGTCGGTGGTGGGGATGATGATCATGGTGTCGGCCAATGACCTCATCGTGCTTTACATGGGGCTCGAGCTGCAATCGCTGGCGCTGTATGTCATCGCCTCGTTCCAGCGCGATTCCGCCCGCTCCACCGAGGCCGGGCTGAAGTATTTCATGCTTGG
>JAFIEC010000427.1 GCA_020832725.1 Paracoccaceae bacterium
GGCGCGATCGGTCTTGGCCTGCAGCTCTGGGCCGCGGGCATCGCGATCTGGCTGGTCGGGCATCTGCTGGCCGTCTGGGCCGCGCGGCGTGACCCGCTTTTCGTCGAGGTCGGACGGCGGCACCTGCGGCTGCCCGGCCATCTGGACGTCTGAGGGCACCGCCATGATGCACCTTGCCGAGTATCGCCGCAAAGCCGCCCGCCTCGCCGATTACCTGCCCTGGGCGGCGCTGGTCGCGCCCGGGGTGGTGCTGAACAAGGATGGCAGCCTGCAGCGCACCGCGCGCTTCCGGGGCCCGGACCTCGACAGCGCGGTCGCCGCCGAGCTGGTCGCCGTAGCGGGCCGGATCAACAGCGCCTTTCGCCGCCTCGGCTCGGGCTGGGCGATCTTCGTCGAGGCGCAGCGCCTGCCCGCCGCTGACTATCCCGACAGCCGCTTTCCCGATCCGGCCTCGGCGCTGCTGGATGCCGAGCGCCGCGCGGGCTTTGCCGATCAGGGCGCGCATTTCCAGTCGGCCTATTTCCTGACCTTCCTCTACCTGCCGCCGCCCGAGGAGGTCGCCCGCGCCGAGACCTGGCTCTATGAGGGGCGCGAGACCCGGGGCATCGACGCGAGCGAGGTGCTGCGCGGCTTCATCGACCGCACCGACCGGGTGCTGGCGCTCTTCGACGGGTTCATGCCGGAATGCCACTGGCTGGATGACGCCGAGACGCTGACCTATCTGCATTCCACCATCTCGACCCGGACGCAGCGAGTCCGCGTGCCGGAGACGCCTGTCTATCTCGACGTGCTCCTGGCCGATCAGCCCCTGACCACGGGGCTCGAGCCCCGGCTGGGCACGGCGCATCTGCGTATTCTGACGCTGTCGGGGTTCCCGACCGCGACCACGCCCGGGATTCTTGATGAGCTGAACCGCCTGGCCTTCCCCTATCGCTGGGCCACGCGCGCGATCCTGATGGACAAGGTCCAGGCCACGCGCATGGTCGCGCGCATTCGTCGGCAGTGGTTCGCCAAGCGCAAATCCATCGCCGCGATTCTCAAGGAGGTGATGACCAACGAGCAATCGGCACTGGTCGACAGCGATGCCGCCAATAAGGCCACGGATGCCGAAAAAGCTACGCCCCAAAGACCATCAAGATATGATCTATCTCCAATGCAGCCTAGCCAATTGATCCAACCTTAACGCGCCACCACTCGACTCACAATAATCCCGAGAATCCGGCTGTATCCTGCTGATCGCTTGCGGAAGAAAAGAGCTAGCCTCACTATCAATTCGATCCAGCTCTTCAAGAATCCTGGAAGCATGATCTGAACTGGATGCAGAAGCGCTTCGATTCTCGCTCAGCCATCTAAATTGCCAACTGGCACTACGTCGGGCTGCGTCGTTTATCGATGCCCGCTTTTCAGAAGACGCTGCGCGTATCAGCACAAGTAAGTCTCGCTGAACAATGAAAAGACAAGCTCTCGCGCGATATCTCGACTCTTCAATCAAATTACTCCAAGGGACGCGAACTGGAATTGAACCCTCATCGTGCGGAAAATTGCGATGGAGTGTTCGATGCCTGCCCTCTCTGTAGTTCCCGCAACTCTCGCTGAAAAACTCGGCTAGGCCACCAGAGAGCGATGAATTGCGCAAATAATCATGTGCGTCCGTCAAGCAGCGACCCGCGGCTGTGATCAAAACTCCGTTGTAACTGCCAACCGCACCATAGTAAGCATCGCGCACCAAAGCCAAGGAATCAAGACTTTCGCCATTGGCGCTCGCCCTAATAAACTGAAAAATATCTGACAGAGATCGACTAAAGGACGGGAGAAACAACATCCAATCTCGGAACGATTCGTCATAAACCCCCTTACGTGAAGCGATGTCAGCGTCATCTCCGCGAGACAGAGCGCGTTCAAAAAGATGCAGGTCAGCCAGCAAACGAAAGCTTGGCTGAAATATGCTGTCAACAGCCTCTAGTGCTACTGCTTCCTCGAAATCAATGCGGTTGAGTGCTTCTTGTCGCTGCGACTCTAAAGTGCGGCTATTGCTCTCGATTTGCTGATATGCTGTTAATACTCCAGTAGTGAGAAAGAACCCTAGAATAGTGACAAGGATTGGGTGCCTAGTCCAATGTGGTGGCGGCGGCGACAATGACTTCTTGATCTCCCTTTTGGCAATCTCTTCATTCACTAGCTCCTTGATCTTCTCAGAATCCATGCCACCCTCAGAAATGCGTAATTAACAAATGCATTCGATTTAGAAGCAGGTCACTGGTATCGTTCCAGCGCAATCGGCGCGTCTGCTCTTAAGTTCGGTAGCACACACTATCGCTTTGGATGCTTCGGCGCAACCATGCCGAGAACATCCTCTCGGCCGCCCGCGCCATGGAGCAGATCAACAACCAGATCACCCAGCTGCAGAACGAGGCGCAGATGCTGATCAACCAGGCCCGCAATCTTGCGAGCCTGCCGCATTCCTCGCTCGCCGCCCTCCAGCAGAATGTCGAACGCACCCGCCAGCTGCTGAGCGAGGCGCAGAACATCGCCTTCGACGTCCAGGCCATCGACCGGATGTTTCAGGAGCAATACGGCGGCACCGCCATGGCCGCCCCCGAGGCCCAGCTTCTGGCCGATGCCCGCGCGCGGTGGGAGAACACCGTGGGCGGTCTGCAGGACGCGATGCGCGTGCAGGCCGGGGTCGTCGGCAATCTCGACGGCCAGCGCGCGGAAATGGCGGCGCTGGTGGGCGCGAGCCAGAACGCGGTCGGGGCGCTGCAGGCGGCGCAGGCGGGCAACCAGCTCCTTGCGCTGCAATCCCAGCAGATCGCCGATCTGGTCGCGGTGACCGCCGCCAATGGCCGGGCCGCAGCGCTGGCCGAGGCCGAACGCGCCGCCGCCGCCGAACAGGGCCGCATCCAGCGCGAGCGCTTCCTGACCCCGGGCGCGGGCTGTCAGCCCGGCAGCGCCCGGATGTTCAACAACTGACGGGCGCGGGGCGATGGACGCGCGCGGCACCGCCAGCATCGCGGCGATCATCCTTGCCGCCGTCGCCCTGACCGCGGCGGCGGTGCAGATGACGCGCGGGGACCGCACCGAGCCTGCGCGCACCGGCCCCGCGTTGGCCCCGGCAGAGGATCCCCTGCGCGCCGAGCAGCGCCGCTGTCAGGCCATGGGCGAGGCGGCGGCGCGCGATCCCGGCTGCCTTGCGGTCTGGGCCGAGACCCGCGAGCGCTTCCTCGGCCGCCCGCCCGCAACACTGGGCGACTAGGCCATGGGCGGCACCGGCGTCATCGACAACTTCCTCGGGGTCTTCACCGCCTATATCGACAGCGGCTTCGGGCTTCTGGGCAGCGAGGTCGCCTTCATCGCGACCACGCTGATCGTGATCGACGTGACGCTGGCCGCGCTCTTCTGGGCCTGGGGCGCGGATGACGACGTCATCGCCCGGCTGGTGAAGAAGACGCTCTTC
>JAFIEC010000049.1 GCA_020832725.1 Paracoccaceae bacterium
GCTTCGGCCTGTCGGGGCTGGTGGGTCACCGCACCGGGGGCACCATCCATATCGTGGTGAACAACCAGATCGGCTTTACCACGGCCCCCCATTACAGCCGGTCCAGCCCCTACCCCACCGATATCGCGCTGATGGTCGAGGCCCCCATCTTCCACGTCAACGGCGACGACCCGGAAGCGGTGGTACATGCGGCCAAGGTGGCGGTGGAATACCGCCAGAAATTCGCGCGCGACGTGGTCATCGACATCTTCTGCTATCGCCGCTTCGGCCATAACGAGGGCGACGAGCCGATGTTCACCAATCCGGTGATGTACAACCGGATCAAGCGCCACAAGACAACGCTTCAGCTCTATACCGAGCGTCTGGTGGCCGACGGCCTGATCCCCGAGGGCGAGATCGAGGACATGAAGGCGGCCTTTCAGGCCACGCTGCATGACGAGTTCGAGGCCAGCAAGGACTACAGGCCCAACAAGGCCGACTGGCTGGATGGCCGCTGGAGCCACCTCAACCGCGAGGGCGAGGAATACCAGCGCGGCGAGACCTGGGTCGAGCCCGAGCGCCTGCAGGAAGTGGGCCGCGCCCTGACCTCCGTGCCCGAGGGGGTGGAGGTGCACCGCACCGTCCAGCGCCTGATGGAGGCACGCGGCCAGATGTTCGAGACCGGCCGCGGCTTTGACTGGGCGACCGCCGAGGCGCTGGCCTTTGGCACGCTGCTGCTGGAGGGCTATCCGGTGCGCCTGTCGGGCCAGGATTCGATCCGCGGCACCTTCAGCCAGCGCCACTCTGCGGTGATCGACCAGAAGACCGAGAGCCGCTACTTCCCGCTCAACAACATCCGCGAGGGGCAGGCCCGGCTTGATGCGATCGACTCGATGCTGTCGGAATATGCCGTGCTCGGCTTTGAATACGGCTATTCGCTGGCCGAGCCGAACGCATTGGTGATGTGGGAGGCCCAGTTCGGCGATTTCGCCAACGGCGCCCAGATCATGTTCGACCAGTTCATCTCTTCGGGCGAGCGCAAGTGGCTGCGCATGTCGGGCCTTGTGATGCTGCTGCCCCACGGCTTCGAGGGACAGGGGCCGGAGCATTCCAGCGCGCGGCTGGAGCGGTTCCTGCAGAACTCCGCCGAGGACAACTGGATCGTGGCCAATTGCACCACGCCGGCCAATTACTTCCACATCCTGCGCCGCCAGCTGCACCGCAGCTTCCGCAAGCCGCTGGTGCTGATGACGCCCAAATCGCTGCTGCGCCACAAGATGGCGGTTTCCGACATGGCGGATTTCCTGCCCGGCTCCAGCTTTCACCGGGTGTTGTGGGATGATGCCGAAAAGGGCCATTCCGATCTGGAACTGGCCCCCGACGACCAGATCCGCCGCGTGGTCCTGTGCTCGGGCAAGGTCTATTACGATCTGCTGGAGGAGCGCGACGCGCGCGGGCTCTCGGATGTCTACCTGATGCGGCTGGAGCAATTCTATCCGTTCCCCGCCCTGACGCTGACCACCGAGCTGGGACGCTTCCGGCAGGCCGATATCGTCTGGTGCCAGGAAGAGCCCAAGAACCAGGGCGGATGGTCATTCGTCGAGCCCAGTCTGGAATGGGTGCTCGGGCGGATCGGCTCTGATTGCGCGCGTCCGCGCTATGTCGGCCGGCCCGCAGCGGCCTCGCCTGCGACGGGGCTTCTGTCGGCGCACAAGAAACAGCAGGCGGCGCTGGTCGACGAAGCGCTGCGCTTGGAAGGGAACTGAGACCATGCCCATCGATGTCCGCGTCCCCACCCTGGGGGAGAGCGTTACCGAAGCCACCATCGCCACCTGGTTCAAGAAGCCCGGCGAGGCGGTCGCCGCCGACGAGATGCTGTGCGAGCTGGAAACCGACAAGGTGACCGTGGAAGTGCCCAGCCCTGCGGCGGGCGTGCTCTCCGAGATCGTGGCCCCCGAGGGCACGACCGTCGGGGTCGATGCGCTGCTGGCCACCATCGCCGAGGGCGAAGGCGCGGCCGAGGCCAAACCCGCCGCCCCCGCACCGAAGGAGGCCGAGGCGCAAGACGAGGGCGAGAGCCTTGACGTCATGGTCCCCGCACTGGGCGAGAGCGTCTCCGAGGCCACGGTGGCCACATGGTTCAAGAAGCCCGGAGAGGCGGTCACCGCCGACGAAATGCTGTGCGAGCTGGAAACCGACAAGGTCAGCGTGGAGGTGCCAAGCCCCGCCGCAGGCGTGCTGGCCGAAATTCTGGCCGAAGAGGGCAGCAGCGTGGCCGCAGGCGGCAGGCTGGCGATCCTGCGCACGGGCGCGGGCGCGGGTGCGGCCAAGGCACCGGCAACCGACGCCCCCGCAAGGGCCCCCGCGCAGGACAGCGGCACCGCCCGCGACGTGGAGCATGCCCCCTCGGCGCGCAAGCTGATGGCAGAGCGCGTCATCGACCCTGCGCAGGTGAAGGGCAGCGGGCGTGACGGGCGCATCATGAAGCACGACGTGCCCGAGACCGCACCCGCCTCGGCCCCCGCCGCCGCGCCATCCTCTGCCCCGGCGGCCCGCGCCCCCGCGCCCGCCCCCCGCGCGCCCGTCCCCGCCGAGGATGCCGGCCGCGAGGAACGCGTGCGCATGACCCGCCTGCGCCAGACCATCGCGCGGCGGCTGAAGGACGCCCAGAACAACGCTGCCATGCTGACCACCTACAACGAGGTGGACATGTCCGGCGTCATGGACCTGCGGGCCGAATACAAGGACCTGTTCGAAAAGAAGCACGGGGTGAAGCTCGGCTTCATGTCCTTCTTCACCAAGGCCTGCTGCCACGCCCTGCGCGAGGTGCCCGAGGTCAATGCCGAGATCGACGGGCAGGATGTGGTCTACAAGAACTTCGTCCATATGGGCGTGGCCGTGGGCACGCCCTCGGGCCTTGTCGTGCCGGTGGTGCGCGACGCCGACCAGATGAGCTTTGCCGCCATCGAGAAGAAGATCGCCGAACTGGGCCTGCGCGCCCGCGACGGCAAGCTGACCATGGCCGACATGCAGGGCGGCACCTTCACCATCTCCAACGGCGGGATCTACGGCTCGCTGATGTCCTCGCCCATCCTGAACCCGCCGCAATCGGGCATTCTGGGCATGCACAAGATCCAGGAGCGCCCGGTGGTGGTGAAGGGCCAGATCGTGGCGCGGCCGATGATGTACCTGGCGCTGAGCTATGATCACCGGATCGTGGACGGCAAGGGGGCGGTGACGTTCCTTGTCCGCGTCAAGGAGGCGCTGGAGGACCCGCGACGGCTGCTGATGGATTTGTGAGGCAATGCCACTCGTTGCGGCCAAAGATTTCGAGAGCTTACCGAGCGATCCTATGGCTCGCTGGCTGCAGCTTCGTGACTTGATGGAAAAGCGCCTAGATAGCTTCGATGACATGAACGAGGGCGGCAACGATACAGTCAACCTGCTCGAATATGTTCATGTTCTTACTGCTGCTGCCGATGAGTTGGGCGTAGGCGCTCTTGAAACGATATCTCCCGCGAATGTGCGCGAAGAGTTCGATGTGTTCCGTGCAAGCGTAGCAGGGTTAGCTACGCGACTGAGCCTTCGTTCAAATGAAGACGGATCACTCTACAGCGTGTCGCTCGGACGCCCGACACGAAAGAAAATTCTAATTGAAATAGAAACGCTTCGTGCGCTGATAAAGGCTTCCGAACTTTCTGAGTCACAAAAATCTCGGGCGTTGGGCCAGGTAGACCAGCTTCAAGTTCTTATAATTGCACCGAAGACGGATATCGCGCGCGTTGGTGTTCTATTAGCTGGGATCGGAGCTTTCGCGGTTGGAACAACGGCTTTCTTGGCCGATGCACCCAAGGCGCTTGGAACGATTTCCGCGCTCGTTGGTGCCGAGAAGATTGAAGAAGAGACCGAGCAGGCTTTGATCGAAGGCTTCAAGAACAGATTGCAGATCGAGGATTTGCGTGAACCGCGGGTCGATCAAGCAAACGATGAAATTCCTTTCTGAGGCGCATCCATGACCCCCGAACTCCTCGTGCTCACCCTCGCGGCCCTTCTGCAGGTGGTGCAGTTCGTCCTCTACTCGGCAAGCGCGAACCGGCAGGTCGGCCCGAGATACGCCGCAGGCCCCCGCGACGAGCCCCGGCAACTGACCGGCACCGCCGGGCGGCTGCAGCGGGCGCTGAACAACCATTTCGAGGGGCTGATCCTGTTCGGCATCGCAGCGGTGGTGCTGACGCTGTCGGGGGGCGGCAGCGCCTTTACCGCCGCCTGCGCCTGGGTCTATCTGGGGGCCCGCATCCTCTATGTTCCGGCCTATGCGCTGGGCTGGGCACCGGGGCGGTCGATCATCTGGGGGGTGGGCTTTCTGGCCACGATCGCCATGCTGGTGGCGGCCCTCTTCTGACAACAGCCGCGCGCGGGCAGCGCGCCAATTGGGCCAAAGGCCCGGGGAGAAACCATGGCAAGCTACGACGTGATCTTCATCGGCTCGGGCCCGGGCGGCTATGTCGGCGCCATTCGTGCAGCCCAGCTCGGCCTGCGGGTCGCCTGCGTGGAGGGGCGCGAGACGCTGGGGGGCACCTGCCTCAACGTGGGCTGCATCCCGTCCAAGGCACTCCTGCATGCCACCCACCAGCTGCACGAGGCCCAGCACAATTTCGCCGCCATGGGCCTCAAGGGCAAGGCCCCCTCGGTCGACTGGAAACAGATGCTCTCCTACAAGGACGAGGTCATCGGCCAGAACACCAAGGGCATCGAGTTCCTGTTCAAGAAGAACAAGGTGGACTGGCTCAAGGGCTGGGCCTCGATCCCCGCCCCGGACCAGGTGAAGGTAGGCGACGAGGTCCATGAGGCGCGCCGGATCGTCATCGCCACCGGATCGGAATCCAGCCCCCTGCGCGGTGTCGAGGTGGACGAGAAGGTCGTGCTCACCTCCACCGGCGCGCTGGAGCTGGGGCGCATCCCCCGGCGCATGGTGGTGATCGGCGGCGGCGTGATCGGGCTGGAGATGGGGTCGGTCTATGCCCGCCTCGGCGCGGAGGTCACGGTCATCGAATATCTCGACCGGCTGATCCCCGGCAATGACGGCGAGGTCGCCAAGGCGTTTCAGCGCATCCTGCAAAAGCAGGGCCTGAGCTTTGTTCTGGGCGCGGCGGTGCAGGAGGTGGCGACGGCCAAGGGCAAGGCCCGTGTCACCTACGCCCTGCGCAAGGACGACAGCACCCACGAGATCGAGGCCGAGGCGGTGCTGGTGGCCACGGGCCGCAGACCCTTTGTCGACGGGCTGGGCCTCGAGGCGCTGGGCGTGAAGATGACCGAGCGCGGCCAGATCGCGGTGGATCGCCACTATGCCACCAGCGTGCCCGGCATCCACGCCATCGGCGATTGCATCCCCGGCCCGATGCTGGCCCACAAGGCCGAGGACGAGGGCATGGCCGTGGCCGAGATTCTGGCCGACAAGGCGGGCCATGTGAATTACGGGGTCATCCCCGGCGTCATCTACACCCACCCCGAAGTCGCCTCGGTGGGCGAGACCGAGGAGAGCCTCAAGGAAGCGGGCCACGCCTACAAGGTCGGCAAGTTCAGCTTCATGGGCAATCGCCGGGCCAAGGCCAATTTCGCCGCCGACGGCTTCGTCAAGATCCTCGCCGACAAGCAGACCGACCGTATCCTGGGCGCGCATATCATCGGGCCGATGGCGGGCGACCTGATCCACGAGATCTGCGTGGCGATGGAATTCGGGGCAGCGGCCGAGGATCTGGCGCGCACCTGCCACGCCCATCCCACCTATTCCGAGGCCGTCCGCGAGGCCGCCCTTGCCTGCGGCGACGGGGCGATCCACGCCTGAGAGACGGCATGGCGACCGGGATGTGGAACCGGGGGGCGAGGCCGCCCCCCTCAGGCGGCCAGCATCCGCAGCCCCTGGGTGACATCGGTGCGCACCGCCAGCCGCAGCCCGGGCTCGTCGCCCGCCTTGAGGGCCGCGATGATGATGCGATGGTTGGAGGGCGGCTCCTGCCGGCGCAGCTTGGCATAGAGCTTGGACATGGTCGGCCCCAGCTGCAGCCAGACCGTCTCGACCATGGCCAGCATTGCCGGAGCCTGCGCCCGCAGGTAGAGCGAGCGGTGAAACTCCAGATTGGAGCGGATATAGGCCGGAGGGTCATGGCGGATGACCGCCTGGCTGATGGCGGCGTTGATCCCCTGCATCCGGTCGATCAGCGCCATATGCGCCCGTGGCAGGGCGCGGCTGGCCAGTTCCGGCTCCAGCAGGGCGCGCAGGGCGGCCAGCTCCTCGATCCGCTCGGGGCCGAGGTCGGGGGTGGAGACACGCCCCGACGCCGACAGCGTCAGCGCCCCCTCGGCCACCAGCCGCCGCACGGCCTCGCGCGCGGGCGTCATGCTGACGCCGTAATGCTCGCCGATGCCGCGCAGGGGCAGGGCGACGCCGGGCTGGATCTCGCCATGCATGATGCGGCCGCGCAGGCTGCGATAGACCCGCTCGTGGGCCGCCCCCGTCTCGGCCGCGCGGGGGCGGGCTGCTCCCGCGGCCCACGGCGGGGACGGCAGGGGCGAACGCGGCGGGGGGGGCGATGAGGGTAGGCCCATTCCCCTACCCTGCGCCCGGGCGGGCCGGTCGTCAATCTCCCCCGGCGGCACCCTATGCGGGCGGCGGCGGGGGCGCCCCCCCCCCCCCCCCCGCGGGACCAACCCCCCCCCGCCCCCCCGCCCCCCGGGGCACCCCCCCCCCCC
>JAFIEC010000058.1 GCA_020832725.1 Paracoccaceae bacterium
CCCGGCCGCCTGAGCAGATGCGCCTGAAGCCCGCCCGCGACGGTCTGCGGGCGGGCGAGATTCCGCCCTGCCCCCGGGCCAGCAGCCTGCCTGCGCGCGACTGAAGGGGGACATGGCGCAAAAGTTATCGCGCCTCAGAAAATTGTTCCGCACGGTCCAATATTGACATAATCTCGCCCCAGTTGGGGTCGGCGTCATTGTCAGGCGCCCCCGAAGATCGTGGAGGGCGCGTACATGGCCATTTTCTTTGTCGACGGTTTCAGCTTTGCCGGACAGGTGCTGGACGGCGAAGGCGCGAGCGAGTTCCGCAACGCGCGACTGGTTCTGGGCACCGACACGCTCGCCGAGACCATGTCCTACACGATCCTCCCGGAGCCATGGACCGATGCCAACATTCCGCGTGTCGATCTGAACTTCGCCACGGCATCGGCCGCGTCGCTGGACGGAGCCTTGCTGCTGGAGGGGGGCGGACCCGAGACCGACCTGACGGTCGGCATCGCCCGGCTGACACTCGGCCCGGCAGACAGCCCGACCGAGGCGGATCTGCTGATCATCTTCAACCCGGCGACGGGGCGCAACAGCGTCTTTCAACTGGGCGGGCCGGAAATCGCCATGCCGACCAGCGCAGCCGAAGTCAATGCGCTGATGGCCTCGATCCTTGGCGTCGCGGAAATCCCGCCGGGGGACCCGCTGGCACCCGGAGCCGCGATCCCGCTGAGCAGCCTGCCCAATACCTCCACCTCCGAGGGTGTGTTCCGCATTTCGGAGGAGCCCTTCACTCTTCTGGAGGGCACCGGGTTCACCGACATCCTCATCGGCTCCAACGGCCCGAACACCATACTCGGCGGCGACGGCGACGACTTCATCAACCCGCGCAACAGCATCGGCGGCATGACCACGATCCAGCCGGGCGCAGGCGACGACCAGATCGATTTCCGCAGCGCGCAGCAGGGCGCCAACATGCTGGATTACAGCGACCGCACCGAAGGCATCCTGCTGACGATCGACGGCCTGGCGAATACCGGCACCATCGACAAGGGTGCGGCGGGCTCCGACACCATCCTCGGCGTCACCGGCATCCTGGAGCGGGGGTGGCAGGGCACGGCCACGCTGAGCATCCGGGGCACCGATTTCGACGATACCCATGTCTTCAATGTTGCACCCGGGCAATGGCTGGCAGTGCTGGGCACGCCGGGCACCAACAGCTACACGATCACCGGGGGCGGGGCGGTCCGGCTTGATCTGCGCGAAGGCACGGAGGGCGCGGTCGTCGATCTGACCACGGGCACCATCGGGAACGGCGGCTTTGGCAATACCGGCACCATCACCGGCGCCCTGTTCGAGGTTGCTGGCACAAATTTCGACGACGTGATCACCGGCGGGGATGCCAATATCTCGATCAACCCATGGGGCGGCAACAACCTGATGACGGGCGGCGGCGGCATAAACCGCATCCGCTTTGATCAGGGCGAGGTGCGCGGCCTTGTGGTCGATCTGGGCCAGGGCGGGGCCATCGGCACGCTGAACGGCACGGCCTTTGCCCATGCCTTCAGCGAGTTCCAGGACGTGCGCAGCAGCCAGTTCGGCGGCGTGATCATCGGCGGCGCCGCCGAAGAGCGGCTCCAGGGGCGGGGCGGTGACGATGTACTGATCGCGGGCACGGGTGATGACCTGCTGGTGGGCGGGCCGGGGCGGACGATCTTCGTGCTGACGCCGGGGGGCGAGACCACCATCCGGGGCTTCAACTCCTCCACGGACGTGCTGCTGCTGGCCCCGCTGCGGCTGACCGAGGCGGAGGTCGCGGCTGCCGAGGCGGGCATCATCGAAGTCGATGGCGGCACATTCATCAATTTCGGGGACAAGGGCACGCTTCTGCTCGAGGGCATCCTGCCCGCACAGCTCGACGGTATCGTGGCCTATGACGGCCTGACCGACGCGGGCGGCCGCAACCCGATCATCGGGACGATGGGGAGTGACGAGCTCTTCGGCACCGAGGGCAACGACTACATCAACCCGCGCGACAATGACAGTTTCGACTTCATCGCGCCGGGGCGCGGCAACAACGTCATCGACTTCTCCGAGGCGGAGAACGGCTATTTCGTCCTGGGCTATGGAGGCCTCGGCTATGACGGCGGCACCGGCATCACCGCGCTCATCGGAGCCGAGGGGACAGGTTTCGTCATCCGGCGCCATGGCGATGGCGACGACCAGCTGATCAATGTCGGACAGGCGATGTCGGCTGACGGCCTCGACATCCGCGGCACCGGGGCCGACGACCGCTTTGTCATCCAGACCGAGGCGGGCCAGTTCGTCAATATCCTGGGCGGGGCCGGGGTGGACACCTATGCGCTGAGCGGCGAGGGCATCTTCCGGATCGACTTCCAGCCGGGCAATCAGGCGGCACATGTGAACCTCGCCTCCGGGGTGATCGCCAATGACGGCTTCGGCAACGCCGAGGCCCTGCCCCCAAACCTCGTGCGCCATGTGCGTGGCACCAACAGCCATGACGACGTGCTGATCGGCAACGCGCTCGACAACGTGTTCATCCCGCTGGGCGGCAATGTCACCCTCAATGGCGGCGGCGGCACCAACCTCGTGCGCTATGATCAGGGCAACGTCGCGGGCCTGACCGTCAACCTCGCCTCGGGCGTAGCCACCGGCACGGCGGGATGGGACATGCCTGTCGCCTTCACCCATACCCTCACCGGCATCCAGAACGTCCGCGGCTCCCAGAACGGCGATACGCTGATCGCCGGGGCGGGGAACCATGTCCTCGACGGGCGCGGCGGCGACGACGTGCTCATCTCGGGCGCGGGCGGCACCGATACCCTGATCGGCGGGGCAGGCGCGGACCGGTTCGTGATCACACCGCTGGGACAGGTCATCATCGCGGATTTCAACACTACCGAGGATATCCTCGATCTGACCGAGATGGGGCTGAGCGAGGCCCAGATCGACACGATCCTGGCCTCGGCGACCGAGCATGAGGGCAACCTGCTGATCGATTTCGGCGGGCCGGAGCTTGGCAACCTGACGCTGCAGGGGCTGGGTCTGGCCGACCTTGGTGACATGGAGATCCTCGGTGCCGGAGGTGGCACCCCGGTGGAGCCGGGGATCACGCGCGTGGGCGCCTTCTTCGAGAACGTGCCCGACGGGATCTATGATTACGGCATCGATGCGCCCGGCGGTGTGCAGGTGGCAGGCGGGGCCGAGTTCCTGATGACCACCGGCTCTCGCGGGCCCACGTCGATCGTCGGGTTCCGGACCGGCGGCCAGGGCGAGATGCGTGTGGAGGGCACCGGCAGCCTGATCGCCATGATCGAGGGCAGCGACCCTTCGGACGTGATGGGCCTGATGATCGGCCGCGAGGGCGGCGAGGGGCTGCTTGTCGTCGAGGAGGGCGCGCGCTTCGAGATGCGGGGCGACGCCACGGCGGGGCAATTCGCCTATGTGCGCGTGGGCGGCCACGATTCTCGCGGGGAGCTCCTTGTCTCCGACGGGGGCGTGTTCCTGATGGACCGGCCCTCGGGCGATAGCGAGCTTCAGGTCGGCTTTGACAATGGCGAGGGGGCGCTGAACCTGCAGGATGGCGGGCGCTTCCAGATCGAGGGTGTGGACTTCGTCACCGCCGATATCGGGCGCACCGGCGGACAGGGTCGGGCCGAGATCACGGGGGCGGCGGAACTCCGACTCGAGGCCGCCGGGGCGGAGCGTGACGCCTGGCTTCTTGTCGGCACGGAGGGCGGCACCGGCGAGGTGCTGCTTGATGACGGGGCGGTGCTGGCGGTTTATGCCGGGCGCAATGCGGGCGTGCGCCTTGCCCAGCGCTGGACCGACACCGAAGAGACCAGCGGCACCGCCCGGATGGATATCGAGGACGGCAGCCAGCTCATCATCGGCGGCGGCAATGTCTCGGAGCTGACCGTGGGCGGGCGGGCGGGCGGCAATGCCGACCTCTACCTGAACAGCGGCGGCACCATCATTTTCCAGGAGGGGATCGGCCGCATGATCGCGGGCGGCATCCTCGGCCCGGCCACGCCGGGGGACGAGTCCGGGATGGGCCGCGTGGACATGCGGGGTGCAGAGTCCAGTATCCAGGGGCTGCAGCAGCTTCTGGTGGGCTTCAACACCGGCCAGGGGCAGATGACTGTCGCCGAAGGGGCGGAAATCTTCGTTGATCAGGAAGATCCTGATGCGGCAGTCTTTGTCTCCGTCGGCACCGGGTTCCCGGGCACCGGGGCCGGAGGCAGGGGCGAGCTGACCCTGCAGGGCACCGGTGGCACGAGCGACCAGGAAACTTACCTTTTCATCGCAGGCGACAACCCCACGCTGAACATCGGCGGCAACGGCGGCGAGGGCCGCGTCGTCCTGACAGCGGGCGCGGTGCTGGAGATCGAGGCGGGTTCCACCGATGTGAGGGTGCAGGTCGGTTTTGACGGCGGCACCGGCGTCCTCGATCTTGGCGGCGCGGAGACGCGGGTTACCCTGACGGGCGACAGCACCGGGGTCTATATCGGCCATGACGGCGGAGACAGCGAGGGGCTGGTGATCCTGCGCGCGGGCGCCACGCTCGAAGCTGGCGACCGGATCGTGTCGGGGGATTCCGACCCCGAGGGCGGGCCCACCGATGCGGGACTTGTGATGCTGGGCGGCACGGCGGAGGCCGATGACATGCTGTTCCATCAGGGCACCGTGCTGCTTGGCTCGGGGCAACTGGTCGATACGGGCGGCGGCGCCTTCATCGTCATGAACAATGCCTTCCTGCGCGTGGGTGACGATATCGACGAGGATTACCTGGCCACGGTCGGCATCGGCACGCTGGAAGTGCAGGGCGACTTCTCCAAGACCGGGGGCGAGGCCATCTTTCAGGTGGGCGCGGGCGAGAGCGACCTTCTGGATGTCGATGGCGCGGTCACGCTGAGCGGCACCACCCTGCGGGTGGACTGGCAGGCACCCGAGCCCGACCCCGCAGGCAGCGCACATATGCTGATGCGGGCTACGGGCGGCATCACCGGGCTGGACACGCTCTCGCTGGAAGCCGACAACCTCGACCCGCTGGAGAATGCGCGGCTGGAACTGCGCGAGGATGGCACGGAGCTTTGGCTGTTGACGTCGCGGTCGTTCGATCTTGCCGGGACCGTGACCGACAGGATGGGCACTGCGTTCGAGGGGGTGGACGTGGCCTTCACGCCCACCGAGGGCCCGGCCGACAGCATGCCCACCGGGGCCGACGGGGCCTTCCTGTTCGAGCTGACACCGGGAGCGGAAGGGACGCTCGATGCCAGCCTTGCCTTTGACAGCGCCGCCCATCCGACCATCACCACCGCCTCGGCGCTCAACGTGCTGCGGCTGGCGCTGGGCCGCGCCCTGCCGGGCCGGGATGTCACCGGAGAGGATTTAGTCGCCGCCGATTTCGACGGCAACGGGGAGGTGACCAGCGAGGATGCGATGGAAATCCTGCGGGTGGCCCTGGGACGGCCGACCATCTCGGGCGAGGCACCGCGCTGGGTCTTCCTCGATGCGGATGCCGACCTGTCGGGCCTGACCCGCAACGATGCCTCCTACGAGACGGGCATTTCCATCGCCGAGATGACCTCTGATGTCACCGGACTGGGGCTGACGGGCATTCTGGTGGGCTATGTCCCCGATGCCCTGAGCACCTGAAGCGCGCGGGGCCACAGCCCCGCCACCGCACCTGCCTTACCGGGGCGCATGCTATGCAGGCGCCCCTTTTCATTCCCTGAGCGGATTTCCGCGCGGAATGAAACACCTGTTCAATTGCTTGACCCAGATCATGGCCGTGAACCCTTGATTCATGACTGATCATGCATGTCGGACGGGCGCATCCTGCGGCAGGGCAGCCCGACGATCTGGCCCGCACAAGGCGCCAGGTGGCGTGGTCAGGGTGGTTTGGCGCGGCGGGGCACATCCCCGGGAGGAAAAGCAATGGCTCTGTTCACCTTCAACGGCCTGTCCTTCGTGACCGAGGCCGATGTTCCCATAAGCCTTGCGCCGACCACGCTTCAGGTGGCCGCACCCGACACGACCAGTCGGCTGTCCTACACCATCCCGGAAGACCCCGAGCCGGGGGACATCCCCCTTGTGGCGCTGGGTGGCGACCCGCTTGCCGCGATCGTGGGGGGCGCGCCGCTTGGTCGTGACCACGAGGCCTATATCGGCCAGATCGTGCTGGACGACGGCGAAGGCGGCACCACCTGGCACGAAATCCTCATCATCGAGCGCACCTTCGAGGACCGCGTCACGATGGTGGAGCAGACCGAGCATCACCTCTTCCTGCTGGGCGGCGATCCGCTGCCGGTGATCACCGATCTGGCCGGGCTTGCCGCCTTCAACGACGCGATGCTCAGCGCGGGCGCGATCGAGACAGGCCCATTCGTGCCCGGCGAACCCTTTGCCCTGTCCTCGTTCGCCAGCCTCGCCGCAACGTCGACCGACCCGCAGGTGATCAAGGCGGGCTGGGTGGATGAAAACCCGGACACGGGCAATTTCGAGATCGGGATTGGCGGCTGGTTCGGCCCGCCCGAGGGCGATGGCAGCGTCACCATTCTCAATGGCGGCCAATACGACCTGATCACCACCGGCGACACGAGCAGCACCTTTGTTCTGGTCGGGGGATGGGGTTCGCGCGGAGAGGTGTTGATCTCCGGCGCCGGAAGCCGGATGACGGTGGCCGCCCCCGGCCCCTCGGCCGAGAACGAGGCCTATGTCTCGGTCATCTTCGGCGTCGATGACGGCGCGGCGGGGCTTGCAATCCTGAATGGCGGGCATTTCGGCATGACCAATGCCAATCCCTCCACGGTGGATACAACGGCGGAACTCTGGCTCGGCCAGATGTTCGCAAGCCTCGACATGCTGATGAGCGCCGGCACACTGAATGTGGACGGCTTCCAGCGGGCGCAGCTCACAATCGCGGGCGATTCGACCGAGGTGGGGGCGCGGCTGGAGAACGGCTCGCTCTTCCTCGTCTCGGCCAGCGAGCGGACCGACTTCATGATGGGCGTCGATGACGGGATCGGCCGGATCGACGTCACCGGCGGCTCGCTCTTCCGGCTGGAGGGGCTGGCCAGTGCGACGCTCGGCAGCAGCTACTTGATGAGCGAGGGCGGCCGCGCCCTGATCCAGGTCGAAGGCGCGGGCAGCCGGCTGGAGTTGGTGGCGCCCGGCGCTGCCGATTCGACCACGGACATCGCCATTGGCAGCGTCAGCGGAGAAGGCGCGATCGTGCTCCTCGACGGCGCGGCCATGACCATCTCGAACCCCGAGACCGGCGGGTCGAACACCAGCGTGCTGTCGCTGCGCGTCGGCGAAGGCGGCGGCGCGGGCGGGATTCAGATGATGAACGCCACGCTGGGCATCGCGGGCTTTGCGACCACCAACATCGCCATCGGCGGCGAGGATGACGGGACGGGTGCCCTCGGCCTGCGCAATGGCTCTGTCATGACCATCGAGAGCGGATCGCCCGTGACGATGGACATCGGCACCGCTGGCACCGGCCTGCTGGAGGTCAGCGGGGGCTCCACACTCGATCTGGGCGGCGGTGCCGTGGTGCGCGTGGGCGACTGGCACGACGACCCGGGCATGGCCATGAACAGCGGAGAGATCCAGCTGGTCGGCACCGGCTCTGCCCTGACGGGCGTGGCCGATATCTGGATCGGCCTCGACCCCATGGATACCGGTGGCATGGTCACGCCCACGGGCATGGGCCGCCTCACGATCGGAGGGGGCGCGACCCTTGGCGATGGCGACACGGCGATCACCCTGGGGCTGATGGGCGATATCCTTGCAGGCAACGGAACCCTGCGCGGCGATGTCACCATGCGCGGCGGCGACATCAACCTCGCCTTCGCCGGGCGGGAGACCGACGGCCCGACCCCCCTGCCCGCGCGCCTCGATATCGAGGGCGATCTGACCCAGGCCGAGGGAAACAGCTTCATCCGTCTGGGCTATACGCCCACGGGGGCGGATCTGGTGGCGATCTCGGGCGATCTGGCGATCACCGTGGGCGAGCTCCGGCTCTTGTTCGACGGCTCCCATGTCTTCTACGAATACGCGCGCGGGGATACGGGAACGCTGATCACCTATGACAGCTTCACGTTGGACCCCGAGGCCGGGATCGACCTGATCCTGTCGCATTCCTTCCTCGTGCCCGATTTCGCCTACCGGTTCGACATCACCTCGACCGGGCCGGGCGCCATCACCTTTGAGGCGCTGAACGACCATGACGGCGGGGAGGCGGTGCTCGATTTCTCGGGGGCCACCGAAAGTGTGGGCGTCTTCTTCGATGCCGATGCCGGGATCGCGGGCGAGATCAACTTCGCCGGCGGCGGCTCCTTCATGGGCGTCGCGGTGAATGTCGACGAGGTGCGGGGCACCGACGGCGACGACATGATCGACTTCACCGGCGCAACGCGCGGGGTGACGCTGGTCGGCGGCGCGGGCAACGACACGCTGCGCGGCGGGCTGGGCGATGACACCTTCATCATCGGCGCGGGCAACGACATGCTCGACGGTGGCGGCGGTTTTGACAGGGCGGTCTTCTCGGGCAACCGGGCGGATTACCTGATCGAGACCGACCCGATCACCGGCGCCACCATCGTCACCGATACCCGCGTCGGGCCGATGAACGAGGGGGTCAACACCCTGATCGGGATCAACGAGCTGGTCTTTCTGGACGAGAGCGAGATCATCGCACCCAGCACCTATGCGCTGTCGGGCCAGGTGGTCGGCCGCACTGGACAGGGCATCGAGGGGGCGACCGTCACCTTCACCCCGGCAGAGGGTGATGCGCAGGGCATGACCAGCGGTGCGGGCGGCCTGTTCGACTTCACCCTCGATGCGGGTGCCTCGGGCGATCTGGGGGCAAGCCTCGCCTATGATGCAACCGCGCATCCGACCATCACCACCGCCTCGGCGCTCAACGTGCTGCGGCTGGCGCTGGGCCGCGCCCTGCCGACCCGCGAGGCCACCGGCGAGGATTTCGTCGCCGCCGATTTCGACGGCAACGGGGAGGTGACGAGCGCCGATGCGATGGAAATCCTGCGGGTGGCCCTGGGCCGGCCGACCATCTCGGGCGAGGCACCGCGCTGGGTCTTCCTCGATGCGGATAGCGACCTGACGGGCCTCAACCGCAACGATTCCACCTACACCACGGGCATCAGCGTGCCCGAGATGGGGGCCGATATCTCCGATCTCGGGCTGAGCGGTATCCTTGTGGGCTATGTGCCCGACACCCTGGCCCTCTGAGACAGGGCCAGGGCTTTCGGGGGGGCGCGGGCCGCGGGGCCTGCGCCCCCTTCCCTTTCGCGCAGGCTCAGTCGCGCAATGCGCGGTCGCGGACCCGCACGATGGGTTGGGTCAGGTATTCCAGAACCGTCTTGCGGCCCGAGAGGATATCCACCTCGGCCACCATGCCCGGGATGATCTCCAGCGCGGCCCCGTCCGCATCAAGGATGTTGGTGCTGGTGCGCACCTGCACCACAAAGACCTGCTCCTCCCGGTCGGGGCGGCGCACGGCATCGGCACCGATGCGGGTGATCTCTCCGTCGATCCCGCCATAGCGGGAGAAATCATAGGCGGTGATCTTCACCTTTACCGGCTGGCCCGGATAGACGAAGGCGATGTCGGAAGGGCGCAGATAAGCCTCGACCAGAAGGGAATCGTCCAGCGGCACGATCTCGATCAGCGGCTCTCCGGCCTGGGCCACGCCGCCGATCGTCGTCAGCTTGATCTGGTTGACGATGCCGCGCACCGGGGCGCGCAGCTCGGAGCGGGTGACGCGCTGCTGAAGCGCGGGCAGCCGCGTCTCCAGTTCTGCCAGCTCGGCGGTGGCAATCGACAGCTCCGACAGCGCCTGCGCCCGGCCCCGGGCACGCAGCGCGGCGATGCGGTCGTCGATCTCGTCGAGGGCTGCGTCCAGCCGCATCAGGGCCGCTGCCGCGCGCACCTGCCTGCCCTGCCATTCGGCAAGGGTCCGGCGCAGTGCGAGCATGGTGGTCTCGGGCTCCACCCTCCGCTCCACCAGCGGGGCCATGATGGCGATCTCTTCCTCGACGATGGCAAGGGTCTCGGCCGCCGTGGCGGCATCGACCATCCCCTCCTCGTATTCCTGCTGTCGCTGGCTGCGCTGGCGTTCCAGCACATCGATCTCGGATCGCAGCTCGATCGCACGGGCCTGGAACAGGGCCGCCTCGGAGCGCACGACTGTGGGTGTCGCCTGCACCAGCTCGGGGATGAAGCTCAGCACCTCGACCCCGTCGATCTCGGCCTGAAGGCGGGCAATGCGCGCCATCAGGCCCCAGGCACGCTGCTGCTCCTGATCGAGCTGGGAGGCAAGGAGCGTACGGTCCAGCTCCATCAACAGGGCGCCCTCCTCGACCACTTCGCCCTCGGTCACATGCAGCGCCTGAAGCACCCCCGTCTCGGCCGCCTGTATCACCTGGATGCTGCGCGAGGGCACGATGCGCCCGTCGCCCCGGGTGACGTCATCGACTTCGGCGATGGCCGCCCAAACCCCCGCCGCCACCAGCAGCGCCAGGATGACGAACAACAACAGCGACGCCCGCAGCGGCGATCGGCCCCGCATCTCGCGGGCCAGCGTCTCGAAATCGCGCGCACCCGCCATTTCAGCCCCGCACCGGCGCGGTGGCCCGCGTCAGGATCGACTTGGGGCCATCGGCGGCCACCCTGCCGTTCTCGATGACGATGACCCGGTCCACCAGTTCCAGAAGGCTGGTTCGGTGGGTCACGATGACAAGGGTGCGATCCGCCGTCTCTTCGCGCAGGCGCTGGATGACACCGGCCTCGTTCTGCACATCCATGGCAGAGGTCGGCTCATCCAGAAGCAGGATCGGCGGCCGCCCGATCAGCGCACGGGCAAGCGTGATCGACTGGCGTTGCCCGCCCGACAGGCCCTCTCCGCGCTCGGCCAGTACAAGGTCGTAGCCTGCGGGGTGTTTCGAGATGAAATCGTCCACCCCGGCGATGCGCGCGGCCTCCAGTACCTCGGCGTCGCGGGGACGCATCGCGCCGATGGCGATATTCTCGCGCACGCTGCCCGAGAACAGCCACACATCCTGCAGCACCGAGCCCACATTGCGGCGCAGATCGCCCGGGTCGATCTGGCGGATATCGGTACCGTCGAGGCGCACCGCCCCCTGCCGCGGTTCGTACAACCCGATGATCATCCGGGCGATCGTGCTCTTGCCACAGCCGATCCGGCCCAGGATGGCCACCTTCTCGCCCGGTTCGATGGTAAAGGAGACGCCGCGCAGCGTGTCCACCATGGCGTCGGGATAGGCGAAATGCACATCCTCGAAGGTGATCCGTCCCTCCAGCCGGGGCCGGGCAAGCCAGGTGCGGCCCTCCGGGCGCTCACTCTCGGCGCGCATCAGCGCATCGAGCGACCGGTAGGAGGTGCGCGCCTGATTCAGCCGGGTGAGCGTCTGGGCAAGCTGGGCCAGAGGTGCCAGCGTCCGGCCCGTCAGGATGACCGCGGCGATCAGCGCGCCCATGGTCACCGTCCCCTCCATGATCAGGAAGACGCCGTAGAAGACGATCATCACCTGGGCCAGTTGCTGGGTGAAGGCGGTGGCGTTCAGCGCGAACTGGCTGACGGCGCGCGCCTTGACGCCGTGATCGGCCTGCCGCTCTATCGCGTCCTCCCAGCGGGCGCGCATCTGCCGGGCCGCGCCCACTGCCTTGATCGTCTCCAGGCCCGACACGGTTTCCACCAGCACCGATTGCTTGGACTGGCCGTCGGCAAAGCTGCGCTCGGCCAGCCGCGCAAGGATCGGCTGCACGGCGATGCCGACGATCAGCACCACCGGCACGGCAATGGCGGGCACGATCGCCAGCGGCCCGCCGATCAGGTAGATCACGCCGATGAACAGCAGGATGAACGGCAGGTCCACCACCGCCACCAGCGTGGCCGAGGTGAAGAAGTCGCGCAGGGTCTCGAACTCCCGCAGGGTATTGGCCAGTGCGCCCGTCGATCCCTTGCGCGCGCGCATCTGCAGATCCAGCAGCTGATCGAAGATGCGGCGCCCGATCGCCTTGTCGGCCCGCTGACCGGCGCGATCGACGAAACCTGCCCTCAGGCTCTTGATGATCAGATCGAACACAAGTGCCATGCCCACGCCAAAGGTCAGCGCCAGCAGGGATTCCACCGCCTCGTTGGGCAAGACGCGATCATAGACCACCATGATGAAGATCGAGGTGGACAGGCTGAGGAAGTTGGCGACCATCGCCGCCAGCACCACCTGCGCATACATCCAGCGGTTCTCGCCCAGGGTGGACCAGAACCAGTGCCCCCGGGGGGCGGCAGCCTCGGGGGTGCCGCGATGCTCGGGCCGCAGCAGGAGCGCGAAGCCCGCATAGGATTCCGCCAGCGCCTCGGGCGCAACCTCGCCCAGCCCCTCGCCCAGCGCCGGATCGAAGACCACCAGCCGCCCGGCAGGGTTGCGCCCCTCCACCACCACCGCGCGGTCGCCCTTGAGCATCAGGATCGCCGGCATCAGCGCCGCATCCAGGGCATCCAGCCGAAGCCTCCCGAAACCGGCCTGTATCCCGCCCCGCTCGGCTGCGGCCACAGCTTCGCGCACGCCAAAACTGCCCTGGGGCCCCGTCTGTGCCGCATGCAGCGCCGCCAGCGTCAGCGGACGGCCCAGCGCCGCCGAGGCGTGCAGCATGCAGGCCTCCAGCGGCGTCGTGCGATCCTCCCGCTCGCCCTCGCCCCCCTGGGGCAGGCGGACAACGCGCTCGTCGCTCATGGCGCACCCATGGTGGCGATGTCGGTCAGCGGCATGCCGAAGACATCGAGGATATCCCCCGTCAGACCCAGCGCTGCATAACCGGAAAGGGCAAGATCCAGCTCGGCCTCGGCCAGGGCCTCGGCTGCGGCGAAAACGTCGCGCTGGGCGTCGAGAAGCTGCGAGATGCTGCGCCGACCCACGGCGAATTGCTCCCGCGCGGCCTCGCGCGCGGCCTCGTTGGCGGCAAGCGCATCGCGGGCGGCGGCAAGGCGCGCGGCACCGGTCCGCTGATCGGAGCGCACGGTATCGAGGGTGCGCAGGATCTGGCGTCGCAATTCCTCGCGCTCGGCCTCCTGCTCGGCCAGTCCGGCCTCGGCCTGGGCAACAGCGGCCTCGCGCTGCCCGCCGGTGGACAATTCATAGCGGAACTGAAGATCTGCCGAGACATCCGCCCCGCCGCCGCCTGCCCGGGGGCGGCCGCTGACCGCAGCCACCAGGCTGGGCCTGCGCCCGGCACGGGCAGCCTCCAACGCGGCGCGCGCGGCCTCCACCGACG
>JAFIEC010000061.1 GCA_020832725.1 Paracoccaceae bacterium
TTTCGCGGACCATCGCGCGGCTGGCCATGTCGGCGCTGGAGCGCGACGGCCTGCTGGCCCACAGCCCCCGCAGGGGCTATCGCGTCAGGGGCTTCACCATCACCGAGGTGGCCGATGCCATCGCCGTGCGCGGTGAACTGGAGGCGATGGCAGCGCGGCTGGTGGCCGAGCGTGGCCCATCCGACGCCTTTCTGGAGAGGCTCGAGACACTGACGGCACGCTCTGCCGCGCTGCTGGGCGCGCCGGGATTCGGGCTGGAGGCGCGGGCGGAATGGGCGCGCTGGAACCGCGATTTTCACGTGGCCCTGGTGGAGGGATGCGGGAACACCGCCCTGCGGGAGGGCCATGCCCATGTCTCGCGGGTGCCACTTGCCGCCCCCGAGGTGATGGTCTTTCGCACCGACGACAACGAGATGAGCCGTCGCCAGCTGCGCCGCGCCCATGGCGATCACGAGGAACTCATCGCGGCGCTCCGCGACAGGCGAGGCACAAGGGCAGCCGAGATCATGCGCGCCCATGCCGAACGCAGCGCCTTTCACAAACGGCGCAATTACAGCGACCTGCGCGAGCAGGCACGCATCGTGGGCGGCACGGGGCTGGCGCTTGTGGTCCCCGGTCGCTGAGGTGCGCTTGACATCCGCCCGGGCGCGCCGGAGATGAACACAATCCCGTGGCAAGAGGAGGACGGCCGTGCCCGATACATTGAGCGAACACGACACAAAGCCGACCGCACCGCGCCCGCTTGTCCGCCAGCCCGAGGTGCTCGAATTCCTGCTGACCCGCCGCTCCCGACCGGCGCACAGCCTGCGCGCGCCCGCCCCCGAGGGCGCGGAGCTGTCGATGCTGCTGACGGCCGCCGCGCGGGTGCCCGACCACGGCAAGATGGAGCCCTGGCGCTTTGTCCTCGCCCGTGGCCCGGCACTGGCGCGCCTCGCCGCCCTGGTCGAGACACGAGGCACGGCGCTGGGCCTCGATCCCGAGAAGGTCGCCAAGCAGGCCCGCGCCTTTGCCGACTCGCCTCTGATGGTCGCGGTGATCGCCTCTCCCGGCAGCACCGAGCGCATTCCCGCCATCGAACAGAGCTATTCGGCCGGTGCTGTCTGCCTGTCGCTGCTCAATGCAGCGCTGTCTGCCGGTTGGGGGGCCAACTGGCTGTCGGGGTTTGCCGCCTATGACCGGGGCTTCCTCTCGGAAGGGCTGAGGCTTGCCCCTCACGAGGAGGTGGCGGGTTTCATCCACATCGGCACCGAAAACGCCCCGCCCCCGGAAAGACCACGCCCCGACGTGACCGCCCTGACCACCTGGCTGGAGGGCTGATGCTGCGCGACATCGCCCGGGCGCGGGCGCAACTGGGCGATCGCAGCTTTCGCACCGTGCTGTGGCGCGGTGTGGCCCTCGCCGCGGGACTGCTGGCAGGGCTGTGGCTTCTGGTCACCGCGACGGCGGCAACGCTTCTGCCCGACAGCCTGCAGCTGCCCCTTCTGGGAGAGGTCGGTGGTCTGGCAGGCATCGTTTCGGTCGCGGCGGCGCTGGCGATGCTGGTGGCCTCGGTCTTCCTGATGGTGCCGGTCGCGGCGATGTTCGCCTCGCTCTTCGGAGACCGGATCGCGGCCTCGGTGGAGGCGCGTCATTATCCCGGCCTGCCTCCGGCCCGCGCCCTGCCCCTGTGGCAGGAGATCGGCGAGGGCCTTGGCCTTGCGCTGGTGCTGCTGGGCGTGAACCTGGTGGGCCTGGTGGGCATCCTGCTGGCCGGGCCGATCGCACCGCTGATCCTGTGGGGCGTGAACGGCTATCTGCTGGGGCGGGAGTTCTTTGTGCAGGCGGCCATGCGGCGGCTGGGCCGACCGGCCGCGCTTGCGTTGTTTCGCGCCCATCGCGGACAGATCTGGGGGATGGGCGTGATCATGGCCGCCCCGCTCGCATTGCCGCTGGTCAACCTGTTCCTGCCGGTGATCGGTGTGGCCGCCTTCACCCATACGCTGCACCGCCTCGGCGGTGACACGCTCAGTTCCGGAAGCGCCCCAGCGTATCGAGATCGCTGACCGAAATGAGTCCCGACCAGATGATCAGGCAGGTGGGGATCCAGAGCGCCACCGCGATCACCGTCACCCAGAAGAGCTTTCGCTTCATGCGGGGATCGACCGGCGCCGAGGGCGGCGTGCCGGGCACGATCCTTCCGGCCTCCTGCTGGGTCTGCAGCCGCAGGGGCAGGATGATGAACAACAGCATGAACCAGTACACCGCGAACATGACAAAGGCACCGGTGATCGTCATCAGACCTGCTCCAGTTCCACAAGAGTGCCGGTAAAATCCTTGGGGTGCAGGAACAGCACCGGCTTTCCATGGGCCCCGATCCGGGGCTCTCCGTCGCCCAGAACCCGGGCACCGGCTGCGCGCAGCCGGTCGCGGGCGGCAAGAATATCCTCCACCTCATAGCAGATGTGGTGGATCCCGCCCGATGGGTTGCGCGCCAGGAATGCCGCGATGGGGCTGTTCTCGCCCAGCGGATACAGAAGCTCGATCTTGGTGTTGGGCAGTTCGATGAAGACGACCGTCACACCGTGATCGGGCTCGTGCTGGGGTGCGCCCACCCGGGCGCCCAGTGTGCCGCGATACTGCTCTGCCGCCGCCTCGAGGTCGGGCACTGCAATGGCCACGTGATTGAGCCGTCCGATCATCTGTCTCTCCCGTTTCTGGACCGGGCCTAGCAGTGCCCCGATCCTGTCGCAACGGGACAATAGGACGCCCGTGCCGGCGCGTCACGCGGCGCGGTTGTCCCGGGGCCGGCCGTGGCCCATGTTGCAAGAGGGGCGAGAGGGGATGCAGATGGACGGCGGGACAGACAGAATGCGGCTGCTGGTCACGGGAGCCACGGGTTTCATCGCGGCGCATGTGGTGGAGCAGGCTCTTGCGGCGGGCCACGAGGTCACGGGCAGTGTGCGCGACACTGACGACCGCGACCGCACCGCCCATCTGCGCGCCTTGCCGGGTGCGGGGGCGCGGCTGCATCTGGTCGCGGCCGAGCTGACCGCACCCGACC
>JAFIEC010000068.1 GCA_020832725.1 Paracoccaceae bacterium
TGTCGGGCGGCACCGGTTCGGGCAAGACCACCACGCTGAATGCTCTGTCGTCGTTCATCGACAATTCCGAGCGGATCCTGACCATCGAGGACACCGCCGAACTGCAGCTGCAGCAGACCCATGTCGGCCGGATGGAATCCAAGCCAGCCAACGAGGAGGGGCGCGGGGCCGTGACCCAGCGCGACTGTCTGCGCAACGCCCTTCGGATGCGGCCTGACCGGATCATCGTGGGCGAGACCCGCGGCGAGGAGGTCATTGACATGCTGCAGGCGATGAACACCGGCCACGACGGCTCGATGACCACGATCCACGCCAACTCGGCCCGCGACGGCGTCAGCCGCCTCGAGAACATGATCGCCATGGCGGGCATCGACATGCCGATCAAGGCGATCCGCCAGCAGATCGCCAGCGCGGTCAACCTGATCGTGCAGGCCTCCCGTCTTCAGGACGGCTCCCGCCGGATGGTCTCGATCACCGAGATCACGGGCATGGAGGGCGAAGTCATCTCGATGCAGGAGATCTTCCGCTTCAAGCGCGAGGGCCTGGCCCCCGACGGCAAGATCATCGGTCGCTTTGTCCCCACCGGCATCCGCTCTCACTATGCCGACCGGTTCAAGCAATGGGGCTATGATCTGCCGCCCAGCATCTACACCGACACGGGGGCATGAGCGCATGGGCGCCGAGCCGATCATCTATGCCGTAACCTTCATCGCAGTCCTGCTGCTGGTCGAGGGCCTCTATCTGGTGGCCTTCGGCAAGTCGATCAGCATGAACAGCCGGGTCAACCGCCGTATCGACCTGCTGGAAAAGGGCAATGCGCGCGAAGAAGTGCTGGAGAAGCTCCGCAAGGAACGCGACCAGCACCGCGAAGGGCCGATGATCCCGATCTACTCGATGATCACCGACCGCGCAGCCAAGGCCAACATCGCGTTCACCCCGGGCCAGCTGTTCGGGATCATGGTCCTGGTCGCTGTCCTGGCCTTTGTCGCGCTGACGCTCGGGACCGAAGCGGAGCTTCATATCCGCCTGGGCGTGTCCGTCGTGATCGGGGGCGGGGCGGTCTTCACCTGGGTGAATTCCAAGGCGAACAAGCGCATGAAGCTGATCGAGGAGCAGCTGCCGGATGCGGTCGAGTTGATGGTCCGCTCGCTTCGGGTGGGCCACCCGTTCATCAACGCAGTCAACATCGTGGCCCAGGAGGTACCCGACCCGCTGGGCACAGAGTTCGGCATGATCGCCGATGAGGCCGCCTATGGCATGAGCGTTTCGGAATCGCTCAAGGCCATGGCAGAGCGGATCGGCATTCAGGACCTGCGCTTTCTGGCGGTTGCGGTGACGATCCAGCAGCAGTCGGGGGGCAACCTTGCCGAAATCCTTGAAGGGCTGGCCAAGGTGATCCGGGCGCGCTTCAAGCTGTTCCGCAGGGTCAAGGCCATCACGGCCGAGGCGAAATGGTCGGGCCTGTTCCTCTCGGGCTTTCCACTTGCCGCGATCGTCTTCATCAACCTGATCGATCCGAATTACTACGACGACGTCAAGGAAACCGCCTACTTCATTCCCGGCATGATCGCCGTCGGCGTGTTCCTGGTGGTGAACGTCCTCTACATGAGGATGATGGTGAACATTAAGGTCTGATCCGGGCATCAGACCCGGCACGGCCAGAGGCGGAGGAAAATGTGATCGGCCAGTTCCTGGAGAACCTGACAACCACCTTCGGGCCCATGGGCCCGTGGATGGCGCTGGGCGTGGTGGGGGCCATCGCAGCCGCCGCGGTTCTCCCGCTCATGATCTCACGCCAGCCCGACCCGCTGGACAAGCTCAAGGCCGCTGCGGCGGCGCCGGCGCGGGGGGCGGGCGGTGCCGGCGCACAGGGCACCCGCGGGCCAGTGGTCAAGCTGCGGGCCGAAAGCGGGCCGAAGAAGCTGGAGCGCTTTGCCCATTTCCTCGAGCCCCAGAACCAGGAGGAGCTGAGTGCTGCACGGCTGAAGCTGCTGCAGGCGGGCTATCGGTCGCGCGATTCCGTGCGCACATTCCATCTTGCACAGATGGTGCTCGGCGTCGGGCTGATGCTTCTCGGGATGCTCTATGCCCTCGTTACCGCGGGCGACCAGATGGAGATGCAGACGCTTGCCCTTGCCGTGGTCATGCCCGGTGCCATCGGCTATTATCTGCCCACCTATTGGGTGGAGCGTCGGCGCCAGACCCGGCAGGAGGAAATTACAAACGGCTTTCCCGACAGCCTCGACCTGATGCTTGTCTGCGTCGAGGCGGGCCAATCACTCGATCAGTCGATCATCCGCGTCGCCGAGGAGATCCGCACCAGCTATCCGGCTCTGTCCGACGAATACGAGATCGTGGCCTGGGAGATCAAGGCAGGCAAGGACAAGGTCAACGTCCTGCGCGACATGGCCGAGCGCTGCGGTGTGACCGACATCTCCTCCTTTACCACGGTGCTGATCCAGTCGGCCACCTTTGGCACGTCCATCGCCGACGCGCTGCGGGTCTATGCCGCCGAGATGCGCGACAAGAGGGTGATGCGGGCCGAGGAAAAGGCCAACGTCCTGCCGACCAAGCTGACACTGGGCACGATGATGTTTACCGTGCCGCCATTGCTGATTATCCTGATCGGGCCGTCCGTGCACAACATCGTCGAGGTGTTGGGGAATGGCGGCCTGTAGGAGCCATAATGCCGCCCCGTCCGGGCCTGTTACTTGCCGCGACAATCATGCTTGCCCTGTCGGCCTGCCAGGCGGCGGGCCCTGAACGCCTGTCCGGTGACCGGCTTGGCCCGCCCGCCCCTGCCGGAACCCCCGTGGTCAGCGAGGCGGTGGACGGGCTGATCGTGGGCCACAGGCTGATGGCGGCGGGCGAATACGAACTGGCCCTGCGCGCCTATCAGCGCCGCGCATCGCAGTCCGGGATCGATGCCGACGTCCTTTCGGCCATGGGGTCGGCAAATCTCAAGCTGGGTCGCCTGGGCCAGGCACAGAACCTGCTGGATGCCGCCATCCGCGAGGAACCTCAATTCGTGGCCGCCATCAACAATCTGGGCGTGGTCCTGATGGAGACCGGGCGGTTCGGCGAGGCCCGCAGCGCATTTCGCGCGGCCTTTGCCCTCGACAACGGAAATTCCGAGGAAATCCGCCAGAATCTTGCCTTGGCTATCGCAAAAAGCGAAAACAATGCGTATAGTTCCGATCCAGAGGCAGACAATACCTTCCGGCTGGTCCGGCGCGGCAACGGGCGCTTCCTGCTCCTGAGCACGCCGGACTGAAACGGAAGACGGGCAGTAAGGATCATTTCGGCATGCGGCTGCAGTCGATGGGCTGGCTATGCGTTGCGGGCGCGTTCGCGCTTGCCGGGTGTGATGGCCCGGGGCGCGTTGATGCCGACAAGGCGCTCGATCCCCTCAATGTGATCGACGAAAGCAATCTGAGCGAGTTGATGCTGACCGTGGCCGACCCGGAAGAGGCCGTGGCCTATTTCCGTCGCGCAGCCACCGAGCGCCCCGAGCGGACCGATCTCCAGCGGGGCCTTGCGCGATCGCTTGTCCGCGCCGGTCGGGCGACCGAGGCGATCCCCGTGTGGGAGCGTTTGGTGGAGGGGGCAGAGGCAACGCCCGAGGACAGGGTCTCCTTTGCCGGCGCTCTGATCCGGGACGGCGAATGGGACCGCGCCAAGACACAGCTTGATGCCGTGCCCCCCACCCATGAGACCTTTGAGCGTTATCGCCTCGAGGCGATGATCGCGGACATGAATCAGCAATGGGACCGGGCCGATTCCTTCTATGAAACAGCTGTCGGCCTGACGATGCGTCCTGCGGGTGTGCTGAACAACTGGGGGTTCTCCAAGCTCTCCCGGGGCGATCATGCGGCTGCCGAGCGGCTGTTCGTCGAGGCGCTGGGTCACGACCGGACGCTCTTTACCGCAAAGAACAACCTGGTCCTCGCACGGGGGGCGCAGCGGAACTACACCCTTCCCCTCATTCAGATGACGCAGATCGAGCGGGCCGAGTTGCTACATACTCTGGCCCTGACCGCCGTCCGGCAGGGAGATGTGGCCGTCGGGCGCGGATTGCTCGAGGAGGCGATCGACAGCCATCCCCGCCATTTCGAGGCAGCGGTGCGCAGCCTGCGCGCGCTCCAGAACAATGTCATTAACTGACATCGTCCTTGCAGACGGGGTCGCCAGCCTCGTCTTCCTGGTGCTCATGGCCCCGGTCTGCATCTGGGTGGCGTGGTCAGACATGAAGTCGATGCGCATACCGAATGCGGCCGTGGTGGCCACGTTCGCACTTTTCGTACTCTCGGGCCCCTTCGTTCTGCCACTGCAGGAATACGGGTGGCGCTTTGCCCATCTGGCGGTGGTCCTGCTGGCGGGTTTCGTGCTCAACATGATCGGTCAGGTGGGCGCGGGCGATGCCAAGTTCGCCGCCGCCATGGCCCCCTTTGTCGCGCTGGCGGATGCGTTTGCGGTGCTGTTCATCTTTGCCGCGATGCTGCTGGCGGCCTTTTCCACCCATCGGCTGTTTCGCCGCCTGCCCTTTGCGCGCGCCCTCGGGCCGGACTGGCGCTCGTGGGACATTCCCAAGGACTTTCCCATGGGCTTTGCGCTCTCGGGCACATTGCTGGCCTATCTCGGCCTTGGTGCGGCCAGATTGCTCTGACAGGCGGGGGACCAGTTAGTCCCCGGAGCTTGTTCATGAACGCACCCGCCCGGCTTGCCCATCCCGCCCCGCCGCGCAGCCTCGACGAGGTCGGCCTGCACCCGGTGATGATGCGCGACCTGCTTCTCAAGACGGTCTTTCGGCGCGCGCTCTCCTGCGTTTCCGAGATTGCAGCGGCACTGAGCCTGCCGATACCTCTGACCCAGGAATTGCTGGACATGGCCCGCGCCCAGAAGTTGCTGGAGGCGACCGGCTCGATCAGCCCCACCTCATCGGGTGAAATGGGCTATCAGCTCACCGAAATGGGCCGGGCCCGCGCCATCGATGCGCTGTCGCAATCCGAATATTACGGCGCAATGCCCGTGCCGCTGGAGGCCTTCCGCGCCCAGGTGCGGCGGCAATCTGTGCGCTCGCTCCACATCACGCCCGCCATGCTGGAAGGTGCGATGCAGCATCTCATCCTGCCCGACGGCTTTCTGGCGGCCCTTGGCCCGGCCGTGGCCTCGGGACGCTCGATCCTGCTCTACGGTCCGCCCGGAAACGGCAAGTCCTCCATCTCCAACGGCATCCGCGACGCACTCGGAGACACGATCTTCGTACCCCATGCCATCTCCTATGCGGGACAGGTCATCACCATGTTCGACCCGGTGGTGCATACGCCCGTCCCCTGCGAGGAGACCCACAGCAACCCGTTGCGCCGTGGCGGAGGCATGCATGACCCGCGCTATGTGCAATGCCGCCGGCCCACGGTGATCACCGGCGGAGAGCTGACCCTCGACATGCTCGATCTCAACTACAATGCCACGGCGCGCACGTATCAGGCCTCCCTCCAGCTCAAGGCGGCGGGCGGGGTATTCATCGTGGACGACCTGGGCCGACAGGCGGAATCTCCCCAGGCGCTGATCAACCGCTGGATCGTGCCAATGGAGGCAGGATACGATATCCTGTCGCTGCAATCGGGCGAGAAGTTCGAGGTGCCCTTCGACACGTTGGTGATCTTCTCCACCAACTTTCATCCCAACGCGATGTTCGACGACGCCGCCCTGCGCCGGATCTTCTTCAAGATAAAGATCGACGGGCCCTCGCGTGAGCAGTTCCTGCGCATCTTCGCACTGGTCGCCAAGGCCAAGGGCGTCCCGCTGGACGAGGCGGCTCTGGTACATCTGATGAAGCGGAAATACCCCGAGGTCGAGAACCGCTTCGCCAATTTCCACGGGCCCTTCCTGATCGACCAGATGAAGGCCGTCTGTGCCTGGCGCGGAGAGCCCCCGCACATGAGCCCGGAACTTGTCGATCTGGCATGGGCCAACCTCTTTGTCAGCGGGGACTGAGCGGCTCGCTCTCGACGCGGGCGCGCGCCTCGGGCAAGGAGAGGCCAGCCCGGGAGAGAGCCATGCCCACCACCGCATCCCCACCCAAGCGATGGCCCGTCCATGTGATCAACATGGCTGCCAACGTGACACGCATGGCCCGGGCCGCCGAACACCTGCGCCGGGCCGGGGTCTCGTTCGATCGGTTCGAGGCGGTGGACGGTCGGGCGCTGGGGCCGGAGGCGCTGGCCCGGGTCTATGACCCGGTCGCCAATGCCCAACGCTTTCGCCACGCGCTGATCGCACCCGAGATCGGCTGCTACCTCAGCCATCTGGCCCTGTGGGAGCGGCTGGCGGCCAGCGACGCGCCGGGGTTCGTCATCCTCGAGGACGACCTCGCCGCCGCCGATGACCTTGGCGCGGTCCTCGATGCCCTTGCGGCCGAGCCCGCGAATGGCTGGGACATGGCCAAACTCTTCTCCCTCGATCCGGCACCGCGCATGCTGGAGACACGCCCGCTGCTGCCGGGGCGCAGTATCGGGCGGCCCTGGCGCATCCCGTCGACGACGCTGGGCTATGCGATCCGGCGCGAGGCGGCGGCACGGCTTGCGGCACAGGCCTTGCCCATGGCCCGCCCCATCGACGAGGATCACAAGTTCTTCTGGGAGCACGGCCTGACGATCGTCCTGGTCACGCCCCCGCCGCTGCGGATCGGCGAGGAGGCAGCCGAGGCCGGCACGATCCGTGCGGCGCGCAAGAGGGCAACGCGGCTGACCTTGCGCGGCCTTGCGCCAAGGGCCTGGCGCACCCTGCGCTATCGCCTGGGCTACCTGGCGCGACTCTGGCTGCACCGCGCTCTGGGGCGCTAGGCCCCCCGTGGCAGCCGTGCTTCCAGCACCTTTCCGTCATCGGTTATGCACGTCCAGCCGGTGACGACGAACATGCGCTTGATGATCCCCTCCTCGATACGGTCGCGCTCCATCCAGAAGCCCTCGATGTCCACCTCCAGTGCGCGTTCTGCGGCACTGCGGGCACCTGCGTCCTCCTCCTGCGCGATCCCCTCCAGCAGGCGGCCCAGCCCGTCACGAAAGGGCTGGCACAGGGGCTGGTTGAACTCGGCGAAGAAGTCGGGGCTGTCCTCGGGGTCTTCCCACACGTCGATCTGGATGCGGTCACCACCGTCCCAGATCGGATGCGGAAAGAGATGCACCCGGTGCTGTTCCAGCCGCGCCGCGCGGTGGGCGAGGCGAAGCGCCCGTTCCCGAAATCCTTGTTCCATGGCTCTCTCCTGTCGCTTGCGAGAAATGTGAACGCAAGCGCCGCGCCTGCCAAGGGGGCAGCCAGGTTACGCCGAAAGCGCGCGATCCAGCAGCGCGCGGATCGGGGCCTCGCGGGTTTCGGCAACAAGGCGGCCGATCTCCGTCTCGCCGCGCATCAGCACAAGAGTGGAGCGGCGCGGTATCTCCATCTCCTGCACCAGCGGGCCACCGCGATGCGTGTCCCAATCCACGACGACAAAGGCGATGGCCGCGTCATAGGCGGGCTCGGAGGCACGCAGGCGCTGCAGCACCCGCCCCTGCGCCCGGCAAGTGCTGCACCACGGGGCGAAGAAATCCAGCAACACCGCCTGCCCCCGCGCCTCGGCGGCGCGCAGCACTTCGGGCGCATAGGGGATCATGGCCTCGCCCGCCAGCAGCAATGAGGGTGTGGCCAGTGCAAGGGCCCCGCCGGCCGTGGCGGCAAGGAAGTGACGGCGCGTCTTCATGGGCGAACCTTTCTTCATGTCAGAAGCCTCAAACCGAGACGGAGAAATCCACAAGCCAGGGCGGCAGGACATCGAGCAGCCAGACCTCGGTGCGATGATAGAGGCCGGTCAGAAGGAACAACCCCAGCGCGACGAACAGTCCACCGGTCACTTGCCGCGACCGGGACGCAAGCGCGCGGAACATGTCCATCCGACGGCGCAGGGCCGTGCGCGCGCCATAGGCCAGCGCCATCAGCACAACGCCCACGCCCAGCGCGAAACTGGCCATGATGGCCGCGGCCCGCGCAAGGCTTTCCCCCTGTGCGGCCAGGGCGATCGCCCCGCCCAGGGTGGGCCCGATACAGGGCGACCATACCGCCCCCAGAAGGGCGCCCGTGCCCGCCTGCCCGGCCAGCGAGCCCCGCTCCATCCGGTCGATCCCGGCATCCGCCCGCGCGGACAGACCGGCGGTCGCGGCGGCAAGCCGCTCTCCGGCCGCGGGCACCAGCAGGACCATTCCCAGACCGATCAGCACGACCGCGCCCGCCTGCGCCACATCGTCCGGGTCGATGCCAAGGCCCCGACCGGCAACGGTGACCCCAAGCCCGAGGACGACAAAACTCACCCCCATCCCCGCCGCGAGGGCAACAGGCCCCAGACGCCCCGCCTGCAGGGCAGAGGCAAGGACGATGGGCAGCATCGGCAACACGCAGGGATTGAGCAACGTGAGCAGACCCGCCGCGAAGCCTGCGACAAATTCCATGCAGGCAAACTAGTCCGCGCCGATGGCGCAGTCATGCGACGGTGCCTTGCAGCGCATCACGTTTGCGTTCGCCGACGCATAACGGGGGCGCTCAGCCCGCCTGCGGCTTCTGCCGGGCCAGTTGCACCGCCAGGATGCCGCCTGCGATGATCGCCACGCCAAGGTACTCCCGCGCGCCCAGCGCCTCTCCCAGAAACACCGCGGCAATGGCCACGCCGAAGAACGGGTTGAGGAAGTGGAAGGTTGCGGCGCGGGTGGCGCCGATCCGTCCGACAAGCTTGAACCAGACGAAGGTCGCGGCAAGGCCGGGCACGAAGATGGTGTAGACATAGGCAAAGGCGATCGTGGGGGTCCAGTTCACCTGCCAGCTTTCCAGCGCGACCCCGACCACAAGCAGCACGGCCGCCCCCACCAGCATCTGCAGCTCCACGATCATCAGCACGTTACCGCCCGAAGAGGCCCCGCGCACCGAAAGGGTTGCAAAGGTCAGCGCCAGCACCCCCACCG
>JAFIEC010000422.1 GCA_020832725.1 Paracoccaceae bacterium
TGTCGGGATCGAGGTGACAAGGTAAAGCCTTTTGCATTAACTTACCTTCTGAGTTTTTTAAAGGGTTTTTCTTAATGAAACTCTTAAAATCCTTAATTTCTTAATGTTTCCATGTCTCCGACATCCGCCTTTCGAAATCCCACTTTACCTAATTTCTTGCCTCTTGTTTCTTGATTCTTTTCTCTCGCTTCTCGCTTCTAACCTCTCGTCTCTAAAAAGAATATCCCACCAAACTCCCTTGCTCCGCATCCAATTCTACCTTGGCATAAACGCCGATTTCCTGTTGGAGCTCTTCTACGTGGGAGATGATGCCGACGATGCGGTTTTCGTGGCGTAGGGATTTGAGGGTTTCGAATACGACCCGGAGGGAGTTGCGGTCTAGGGCACCGAAGCCTTCATCCAAAAAGAAGAAGGACTGATCGGCCTGATTGAGCGATTTGACCTTTTCCGCCAAGGCCAGTGCCAGACAAAGAGAAGCCTGAAAGGTCTGTCCTCCGGAAAGGGTTTTGAGGAGGCGCTTCTTCCCTCCATTGAGGTAATCGATGACCCAAAAGGTATTGTTGTCATCAATTTCGAGACTGAGGCTGTTTTTGGTGAGTTTCATGAAGCGGGTATTGGCTGTATTGCAAAGTTCCCTAAGGTAGATCGTACTGACATACTTGACAAAACCACTGCCCTTGAAGAGCCTTTCCAGTTCCTTGAGGTTAGTTTCCCTGTTTTCCAGTTGGCTGAATTCCTTTTGCAGTTTTTGCTTTTCCTCGAGTTTGGCTTTGGCGGAAATGATTTCCTGGTCTAGGAGGGTAAATTCTTTCTTGATGCTTTCCAGGGCTTCTTTCTGTTCTTTGAGTTTGGTGTTCAATAAGTCAAATTCTTCCTCACTGAATTCACTGACCCCGGATTCGGATTGGAGTTCCTTGATTTTGGTATGGACCAAAAGACTTCTGTCTTCAAACTGTCTGATTTCCGCATCTACTTTGTCTGCATCGAGGGAATGGTGGAAAAGTGCCACAAGCTTTTCCTCATCCTCGAATCCATGGGTTTGTTTGAGGGTTTCAAATTCACTTTTCAGTTCGGTTATTCTGTTTTCTGTGCTTTTGATGGATTGCTCGAAATGATTCAAAGTGGCCAGATTGGTGGCTTGCTTTGCCCGGGTTTCCTGAAGTACTTTTTGTTTTCCGGAAAGCTTGAAGGCTGTTTCCTCAATGTCTTTTTGGACATTATGAATGGTCTGCTCTATAAAAATGGCTTCCTTTTCAAAGAATGGTTTACAGAAAGCATAATCCCTGATTTCTTCCTTTTTTGCCGAGAGTTTGCTGTTCAGACTTAATTGCCTCTCTTTAGCTTCTATAAGCTTTTTTTCCTCCTTCTCATAATTATCCTTGTCTTGATCCCATTTTTTCCTCAATGTCTTGGTTTCCTTATCCAGCTTTTCTTTTTGTTGAATGGCCTTGTCGGCGTTATTGATGAGCGACAACAGGGCATCCTTCGAACTGACCTGAAGGGATTCAAGATGCTGCTGGATTTCCTTTAATTGACTTTCAAGTTGTTGGATATCCTGTTCTTTATGGGCCAGATTGGCCAATTGGTTTTCCAGTCTTATCTGTTGCTCCTCGTGCTTTTGGTTGAGGGACTGTATTTTCTCCAAAACATTTTTTGCAGCTTCAAGCTCTTTTGTTTTCCCCTCTAAAACCTCTTCATCTTTGGCAGCTGCTAAGGGATTGGGATGGTCTGTAGCCCCGCAAAGAGGACAAGCCTCTCCTTCTTCCAAAAGGTGGACGTGGGCTGCCAAGCCAGCTTTCTGCTGTAATTTTTCTTTTTCAGCTTCCAGTTCCTGAATATGCTGTTTTTGAGAATCTATCCACGAAGGAAATGAAGATTGTCCAGCTGGAATCTGTTGATTAAGCTCCTTGATGTTCAACTGTATGTCCTTAGCTGTATCGGAGATTATTTTGGATTCAGCCTTCATTTTACCCAATTGTTCTTCCCAAAGGGTCCAATCTCTTGCTTTTCCTTTCAGGTCGGATAGGGTTGTGCTGTCAGGATTGATTATGGCATCGGCCTCCTCTTCCAAGGTTTTGATTTTGGTTGAGAGGTCGGTTAAAGCAAGTTTTTGGGATTCAATGGAAGGCCTTGATGTTTCTGTCTCCTTTTCAGCATCCTTCAACTCTTTGGTCAGGATCTTGATTTCGGCTACTTTTTTCAAATCCCTGATTTTGGCTTCCCTCTCGGATTTTTTATCTGCTTTTTCTTTCAGTTCCTTTTCAGCGTCCTCCAGTTCTTCGATTTCTTTAACATAAGTTTCCCTGAACCTGCTGCAGTCAATGACACTTACCTGATACTTTTCCAGTTCAGTTTTTTTCTCCTTGATCTGTTCCCAAACAGGTTTGAGGTAAGTTTTCGCTTTTAGAAAATCCTTCCAGATATTTTTCTTTTCTGCTATGGCCGGTCTTTTTTGCTCCAATTCCGCCCATTCCTTCAAAAAGCCCTGCAATTCACGGTGTTTGGTTTGTAATCCTTCCTGTTTTTTGAAAGTCAGTTCAGTTTGTATATAGGTCTTTTCCCTTCCCTCTGCCTGAAGTGCAATTTCCTTGATCAAAACAGTTTTTTCCGCCAATAACTCCTGTGTAATCGCAGCCAAAGCCCCCAACTGCGTTTCCATTCTGATCTTTTCATCTTTGACGGTGCGTAGTAGGGAACCCGTTTTGGCTGCCAAATCGAACCTTTCAAGCCCAAACAGTTCCTTCATCATTTCGGCTCTGGGCCCTGGAGTAAGGTCTATGAATTCCCTGAATTTGCCTTGGGGAATGATCACCGTTTGTTTGAAATGTTCCTTTTTCATGCCCACGATTTCCTCGGCCCTTTGGGTCAATGGTTCAAGATGGTCTCCGGATTTCAAGTAAAAAGTGTGTTCGGCAGGTTTGACATCATCGAAGTTTTTTGAATTTCTTTTGGCCGAATATCGGGCGATATAGGTATTGAGGTTGTTTTTTCCGGAACGGAATTCGAAAGTAATCAACAGAGCCTCACTCTGAAGGTTGACCATGCTGTTTTTTTCACCCCGATCAGAAAGCCTCTCTGTACTTCCATAGAGGGCGAGAAGAATGGCTTCCAAAATAGAGGATTTGCCGCTTCCCACGGCACCAAAAATACCGAATAGCCCTGCAGCAGTAAGTTGGGCGAAGTCGATGGTTTGTTTTTCCTTGTAAGAG
>JAFIEC010000078.1 GCA_020832725.1 Paracoccaceae bacterium
ATCTGCGCGGCTACGGCACATCGGATCGCGCCGTCTACGTCGGCCTGCGGCGGAGCTTCTGATGACATCCCTGCGCGCCCTGACCCTTACCCTTGCGCTGGCGCTGGCGCTGCCAGTCGCGGGCGCGGGCGCGGGCGCGGGCGCGGACTCGCAGGGGGGCGGGGGCGCGCCGGGGCGGGTCGTCTCGGTCAACCTCTGCACCGATCAGCTGGCCATGCTGCTGGCGGCCCCGGGACAGCTTGTCTCGGTCAGCCATGTGGCGCGCGACCCGCTGGTGTCGGCCATGGCCGAGGAAGCCCGCGCCCTGCCGGTCAACCACGGCCGCGCCGAAGAGGTGCATGCGCTGCGCCCCGATCTGGTGCTGGCCATGACCTGGTCCTCGCCGGTGATGCTCTCGATGCTGGAGCGGCTGGGCATTGCCGTGCTGCGCATGCCCCCTGCCTCTGATTTCGAGGGCATCCGCGCGAACATCGCCACGCTTGGCACCGCGCTCGGCCGGGAGGGCGAGGCGCAGGCGCTGATCGCCCGGTTCGATGCGGGCCTCGATGCGCTCCGACGTCCCTCGGAGACGACACCGCTGCGGGCGGCTGTGCTGTCGGCCAACAGCTTCACCTCGGGGGCGGGCAGCCTGGCCGCGCGGCTTCTGGAGGCGGCGGGCATGGTCAACATCGCCTCCGAGATGGGCCTGTCGGGCGGCGGGCACCTGCCGCTGGAGCGGCTGGTGATGGCCGCCCCCGATGTGATCCTGCTCGCCGAGACATATCGGGGTGCCTCCCGGGCCGAGGAGATCCTTGCCCACCCGGCACTGGCAGTCCTTCCGGGCGTGGCCCGCCGCGCGACGATGGAAGGGGCGGACTGGACCTGCGGCACGCCCCATGTGCTGCGCGCCATCGCCGCCCTTGCCGCCCTTGCCGCGCTGCACGACGATCGCGCGCCATGAGCCGGGCTGTCCGCCCCCGGCTTCTGCTGGCCGTCCTGTCGGGCATCGTGCTCGTGCTGCTGGCGCTCTCGCTGCTGGTGGGGCCCGCAGGATTGTCACTGCCGCAGGCGCTGGGCGGCCTGATCGCGCCCGGGGGCGAGGCCACGGCCATGGTGATGCGCGAGATCCGCCTGCCGCGCGCGATTCTGGCCGCGATGGTGGGGGCCAGCCTCGGGCTCTCGGGGGCGGCGCTTCAGGGCTATCTGCGCAATCCGCTGGCCGAACCGGGGCTGATCGGCGTCTCGGGCATGGCAGCGCTGGGTGCCGTGGTCGCGCTGCAGACCGGGCTGGCCGCCAGCTTTGCGCTTGCGCTGCCGCTGATGGGTCTGGGGGGGGCACTGCTGGCGGTGCTGGCGCTGCTGCTGCTGGCGGGGCCACACGGGGGCTCGCTGGGCCTGATCCTGGCGGGCATCGCCATCAGCGCGCTGGCGGGGGCGGCCACGGCGATGGTGCTGAACCTGTCGCCCAATCCCTTTGCCGCCGTCGAGATCATCTTCTGGACATTGGGGTCCGTGGCCGACCGGTCGTTCCACCACGTGGCGCTGGCCGCACCCTTCATGATTGCGGGCTGGGCGGTGCTGCTGACGCTGGGGCGGGGCCTCGATGCGCTGACGCTGGGCGAGGACGCCGCCGCAGGTCTTGGCCTGAGCCTCGGGCGTCTGCGTCTGCTGCTGGTGCTGGGGGTGGCGGCCTCTGTCGGCGCGGCCACGGCGGTGGCGGGCGCCATCGGCTTTGTCGGGCTGGTGGTGCCGCACCTGCTGCGCCCGCTGGTGGGGGCGCGGCCTGCCGCCCTTCTGCCCGCGGCGGCGCTGGGAGGGGCGGCGGTGCTGCTGGCCGCGGATCTGGGCGTGCGGCTGATCGTGCCCGAGCGCGACCTGAAGCTGGGCGTGCTGACCGCGCTGGTGGGCGCGCCGTTCTTCCTGCATCTGGTCTGGCGCATGCGGGGGCAGGGGCTATGAGCGGGGCCGCGCCGAAGCCTCACGCCATGAGCCTGCTGGCGCTCGACGCGCTGACGGTGGACCTTGGCCCGAGCCGCGTGCTCGAGGGGGTGTCGCTGTCGGTCTCTCCGGGCGAGGTGCTGGGCCTGATCGGGCCCAACGGGGCCGGCAAGACGACGCTGATGCGCGCGGCCCTTGGTCTCGTGCCCCACCACGGGCGCTCCAGCCTTGCGCGCCTTGCCGCCGAACCCCGGGCCCGGGCCGCTGCCTGGCTGCCCCAGACCCGCGAGATCGCATGGCCCGTGACGGTGGAGCATGTCGTGGGCCTGGGCCGCCTGCCCCATCGCGCAGGCCGCGCCGAGGATGCCCGTGCCGTGGCCGATGCCCTGGACCGGATGGGCCTTTCCGGCTTTCGCGAGCGGGTGGCTACCCGCCTGTCGGGGGGTGAGCAGGCGCGCGTCCTGCTGGCCCGGGCGCTGGCGCAGGAGGCACCGCTCCTGATGGCCGACGAGCCTATCGCGGGGCTCGACCCGGGACATCAGCTGGACGCCATGCATGTCTTTGCCGATCTTGCCCGAGAGGGGCGGGGCGTTGTCGTGGCGCTGCATGACCTGGGGCTTGCCGCGCGGTTCTGCGACAGGCTGGCGCTGCTGTCCCGGGGGCGGCTGGCCGCCATCGGCCCACCTGCCGACGTGCTGTCCGAGGGGCACATGGCGCAGGTCTTCGGGTTGCGGGCGGGCTTTGTCGAGACGCCGCATGGCCCGGTCTTTCATGTCGCGGGGCGGCTCTGATATGGCCGGATGCGCGGGAGGAACACCATGAGCGGAGCTGTGAAACTCTGGGAGTTGCTCGACCGGG
>JAFIEC010000085.1 GCA_020832725.1 Paracoccaceae bacterium
TGCGCCTCGGTCAGGCCCATTTCCCACGGCAGGCCCGCATATTTGATCGAGGTGGCGGGGCTGGCACCCGTGCCGCCGTTGTGGCCCGAAATCAGGATCACGTCGGCCTTGGCCTTGGCGACGCCCGCCGCGATCGTGCCCACGCCCGATTGCGCGACCAGCTTGACCGTGACCTTTGCCCGAGGGTTGATCTGCTTGAGATCGTAGATCAGCTGCGCCAGATCCTCGATGGAATAGATGTCGTGATGCGGCGGTGGGCTGATCAGGGTCACGCCCGGCGTGGAATGGCGCAGCCGGGCGATCAGCTCGGTCACCTTCATACCCGGAAGCTGCCCGCCCTCACCGGGTTTTGCGCCCTGGGCGACCTTGATCTCCAGCTCCTCGCAGGCGTTCAGGTATTCGGCCGTCACCCCGAAGCGGCCCGAGGCCACCTGCTTGATCTTGGCCGAGGGGTTGTCGCCGTTGGGCAGGGGCTTGAAATGCGCCGGGTCCTCTCCGCCTTCGCCCGAGTCGGACTTGGCACCGATCCGGTTCATGGCGATGTTCAGCGTCATGTGCGCCTCGGGCGAGAGCGCGCCCAGTGACATGCCCGGCGTGACGAAACGCTTGCGGATGGCGGTGATGCTCTCGACCTCGTCCAGCGGAACGGGCGTGCCCAGCGGCTTGATGTCGAGCAGATCGCGCAGATGCACCGGACGGCTGGACTTCATCGCCTCGGAATAGCGCTTCCACAGGTCGAAGGAGGCGCGGTTGCAGGCCTCCTGCAGCATGTGCATCGCCTGCGCCTGCCAAGCATGGGTCTCGCCCGACCGCCGCGCCTTGTAGAAGCCACCGATGGGCAGGACGCCCGGCCCCCCCAACCACCCGCGGGCATGGATCTCCAGCAGCTTCTTCTGGATGCCCGAGATGCCGATACCCGAGATGCGGCTGTTCATGCCGGGGAAATACTCGGCCACCATGGCCCGGCTCAGGCCGATCGCCTCGAAGTTGAGGCCGCCGCGATAGGACGAGATCACCGAAATGCCCATCTTGGACATGATCTTGAGCAGACCCTGATTGATCGCCTCGCGATAGCGCGCCATCGCCGCATCGAGCGGGCCGTCGATCAGCCCCCGGGTGATCCGGTCGGCGATGCTGTCCTGTGCGAGATAGGCGTTCACCGTGGTCGCACCGCAGCCAATCAGCACCGCGAAGTAATGCGGGTCGATACACTCCGCCGTCCGGACGTTGAGCGAGCAGAAGGTGCGCAGCCCCTTGCGGGTCAGCCACGAATGCACGGCGCTGGTGGCCAGGATCATGGGCATCGCCACCTGGTCGCGCCCCTGGTTCATGTCCGACAGCACCAGATGGGCCGCCCCCGAGCGCACGGCATCCTCGGCCTCGCCGCGAATGCGCTCCAGCGCGTGCTGAAGCTCCAGCCCGTCCTCCCGCCGCTCGAAGGTGCAGTCGATATGGGCCACGGCATCGCCAAAGACCCGCACCATCTCGTCGAACTTTGCATTGCCCACGAAGGGGCTGTCGAGCACGAGGATCTCGGTCTGGCTGGAATCCTCGTCCAGCACGTTCTTGAGGTTGGCAAAGCGGGTCTTGAGGCTCATCACCCGGTATTCGCGCAAGCTGTCGATGGCGGGGTTGGTGACCTGGCTGAAATTCTGCCGGAAATAATGGCTCAGCGGACGATAGATGTTCGACAGCACTGCGGGCGGGGTGTCATCGCCCATGGAGGCCACGGCTTCCTTGCCGTCCTCGGCCATGGGCTGCAGGATCGCCTCGAGCTCCTCGATGGTAAAGCCCGCCGCGATCTGGCGGCGGCGCAGCTCCTCTCCCTGGTGGACGGCCTTTTCCGGGGTTTCTGCCGTCTGCGCCTCCAGATCGACGATGTTGCGCACCCAGTCGCCGAAGGGCTGGCTGGAGGCAAGTTCGTCCTTCAACTCGGTGTCATGCAGGAGAAGCCCGCGCTGCATGTCGACGGCGACCATCTGTCCCGGCCCGAGGGCGCCCTTTTCGCGCACCCCGGCCTCGTCCACGGGCACCATGCCGGCTTCGGACCCCGCGATCAGCAGCCCGTCGCCGGTGACGACATAGCGCATGGGCCGCAGCCCGTTGCGGTCCAGCCCGGCGGCGACCCAGCGCCCGTCGGTCATGGCCAGCGCGGCGGGGCCGTCCCAGGGCTCCATGACCGAATTGCAATAGGCATACATGTCGGCCCAGGCTTCCGGCAGGTCCTGTGCCAGGTTGGACCAGCTTTCGGGAACCAGCATCGTCTTGGCCATCGGCGCGTTGCGCCCAGCGCGGACCAGGGCCTCGAACACGGCATCGAGTGCCGCCGAATCGGACGATCCTGCGGGCACGATCGGCTTGATATCCTCGGCCATGTCCCCGAAGGCCGAGGACGCCATGCGGATCTCGTGGCTCTTCATCCAGTTGAGGTTGCCCTTGAGCGTGTTGATCTCGCCGTTATGCGCCAGCATCCGGAAGGGCTGGGCCAGCCACCATTGCGGAAAGGTGTTGGTGGAATAGCGCTGGTGATAGATGGCAAAGGCGGATTCGAAGCGCGCATCCTTCAGGTCCGGGTAGAACTCGGCCACCTGCTCGGCCAGCATCATCCCCTTGTAGATGATCGACCGGCACGACAACGAACACAGGTAAAGCCCCTGGATCTGGGCCGCCACGGCCGCTTTCTCGATCCGGCGGCGGATCACATACAGCTCCCGCTCAAAGGTCACCTCATCGGTGCCCTTGGCGTTCATGATCAGGATCTGCTCGATCTCGGGGCGGGTGGCATTGGCCTTCTCGCCCAGAACGACGGTGTTCACCGGCACGTGTCGCCAGCCATAGATGTAATGGCCCATGCGCAGGACTTCGGCCTCGACGATGGTGCGGCAGCGCTCCTGGGCTCCGAAATCCGCCCGCGGAAGGAACACCTGGCCCACGGCGATCAGCCGGTCGCGGTTCGGCTCGTGCCCGGTGCGGCGGATCTGGTCGTAGAAGAAGGGCACCGGGATCTGGACGTGAATGCCGGCCCCGTCGCCGGTCTTGCCGTCGGCATCCACGGCGCCGCGGTGCCAGACCGCCTTGAGCGCGTCGATGCCGTTCTGCACCACCTGCCGCGAGGGCTTGCCGTCGATGGCCACCACAAGACCGACACCGCAGGACGCATGTTCGTCCTCGGCGCGGTAAAGCCCGGTCTCGGCGAGGGCGTCGCGGGCGCGGGCATGGGTTTCGGCCCAGGATGCATCATATCGGGTCATGGTTTTTCGCTCTGCTCGGGGGGCTGCGGCCCTGCCTCGGATGGGATGTCTCCGCCCCGCGTCGGCGGGGCGGCGCAGATCATTCGGCGGCCACCTGCACGGGGGCGGCAAAGCGCTCGAGGATGGCCTCGGCAGCCTCGCGCCCGTCGCGGATGGCCCAGACGACAAGGCTTGCGCCGCGCACGATGTCGCCCACGGCATAGACCCCGTCGAGCGATGTGGCATGGGTGCGGAAATTGGCCTTGATCGTGCCCCAGCGGGTCACCTCCAGCCCGTCCACGCCCCACAGCTTGGGCAGCTCCTCGGGCTCGAACCCCAGGGCCTTGATCACCATGTCGGCTGGCTCGGTATAGTCCGCCCCCTCGATATCCTCGGGGGTGCGGCGTCCGGTGGCATCGGGCGCGCCCAGCCGGATCCGGCCCACGCGTACGCCCGACACATGCCCCTCGCCCAGAAACCCCCGGGGCGCGGTCAGCCAGACGAATTCCACGCCCTCTTCCTCGGCGTTCTGCACCTCGCGCTGGGAGCCGGGCATGTTCTCGCGGTCGCGGCGGTACAGGCATTTGACGCTGGTCGCCCCCTGCCGGATTGCGGTGCGCACGCAATCCATCGCCGTATCGCCGCCGCCGATGACGACGACGCGCTTGCCCTCGGCATTCAGGCGGCCCTCGTCGAACTCGGGCACCTCGTCGCCAAAGCTCTTGCGGTTCGACGCGGTCAGGAAATCGAGCGCGCTTTCGATCCCCGGCAGGCCCGCGCCGGGGCCACCGATCTCGCGGGCCTTGTAGACGCCGGTCGCGATGATCACCGCATCATGGCGCCCCCGGATCGCGTCGAAGGAGATTTCCTCGCCCACATTGCAGTTGAGAACGAATTCCACACCGCCCTGTTCAAGCTGCTCCATCCGGCGCATGACCACTGGCTTTTCCAGCTTGAAGCCCGGAATCCCATAGGTCATCAGCCCACCCGCCCGGTCGTACCGGTCATAGACGGTCACCTGCACGCCGGCACGGCGCAGCATGTCGGCGGCTGCCAGCCCGCCCGGGCCGGCACCGATGATGCCCACGCTTTCGGGCTTCTCGCTGGCGGGGGCGATGGGCTGCACCCATCCGGCCTCCCACGCCGTGTCGGTGATGTATTTCTCCACCGAGCCGATGGTCACCGTGCCGTGGCCCGATTGCTCGATCACGCAACTGCCCTCGCACAGGCGGTCCTGGGGGCAGATGCGGCCGCATATCTCGGGAAAGGTGTTGGTGGCCTGGCTGAGCTCATAGGCCTCCTGCAGCCGTCCCTCTGCCGTTAGCTTCAGCCAGTCGGGGATGTTGTTGTGCAGCGGGCAATGGGTCTGGCAATAGGGCACGCCACACTGGCTGCAGCGGCCCGACTGGGCGGCGGCTGTCTCGGCTTCGTATTCGCCATAGATTTCGCCGAAATCCTGCGCGCGCAGGTCGGGCGGTCGCTTCTCCGGCATCTCCCTCTCCAGGGTGACGAACTGAAGCATCTTCTGGCGGGGCGGCGCCTTGGGCGCGGCATCGTTCTGCGACATGGCCCGGTGTTTCCTTGCGGCTGGCGTGGCTGAAAAGTTCTAATCTGACTGTTGGCGAATGAAAAGGCATAAACGCTGACCTAAAATGCGTCGTGGTGTCGATGTGCGCCGGTCATCGCGCCGCAATGCAGCGATAATAGGTCCGGTTTGATATGTAATCCCGGTCTTCCGTCCCTCCGGCACGCCGCCTAGGTTTGCGCGACGAATCGAGGAGAGGCCGATGGACCTTCTGAATCTGCTGCTGATCGCGATCATCCAGGGAATCACGGAGTTCCTGCCGATTTCCTCTTCGGCGCATCTGATCCTGTTTCCGGCCCTCACCGGCACCGAGGACCAGGGACTTGTAATAGATGCCGCCGTGCATGTGGGAACGCTGGCCGCGGTCATGGTCTTCTTCCGGTCCGAGACGGCGCGGCTTGCCCGCGGCACGGCACAGCTTGCGCGGGGACGCACGGGCGGGGCGGATGCCCGCCTTGCACTGCTGATGGCGCTGGCCACGATCCCTGTGGTGGTGGTCGGCGCGGCGCTGGCCATCAGCGGGCTGATCGAGGAGATGCGCTCGGTGCGCCTGATCGCCTGGATGACGATCATCTGGGCGATCTTCCTGTATCTGGCCGACCGTTTCGGCCCGCGCGTCCGGACATTGCCGGACTGGTCGCTGCGCCATGCCGTCGTGATGGGGCTGGTGCAGGCACTGTCGCTCGTGCCCGGGACCTCGCGCTCGGGCGCGACGATGACCGCTGCCCGCGCCATGGGCTTCGACCGGGTCGAGGCGGCGCGGATCTCGCTTCTGATGTCGATCCCGGCGGTGGCCGCCGTGGGCGCGTGGATCGTTATCGGCATCATCCGGCAAGGCGATGTTGCGCTGGGCCTCGATGCGGCGATGGCGGCGGTGCTGGCCTTTGGTGCGGCGCTGCTTGCGTTGGCCTTCCTGATGCGGATGGTGCGCGACTGGTCGTTCACGCCCTTCGTGATCTATCGCCTTGTGCTGGGCGGTCTGCTGCTCTGGATCGCCTGAGCGCGGTCAGTAGTCGCGCTCCAGAAACAGGCCGATCCCGCTGCGGCCCTCGGCGTCGATGCTGCCGCGGGCCGTCACCCCCCGGGGCAGGTCGAGGTTGATGGTCACGGTGCTGCGCCCGTCCGATCCGATGGTGACATCGGTATAGACATTCTCTGTCAGATAGCGCCCCGCGCGGACCGTGGCACCGCCGCCTTCCTCGGTGGTCACGTCCAGATCGTCGAGGCCAAAGCCCTCGCGCAGGCGGCCGACCACCCCGCCGCCCGTGCCCCCGCCCGCCAGATCCGCCAGCGCCGAGGCCAGCTGTGCGGCCTGCAGCGGCGAGATGCGATCGATCCCGCGCCCGAAGAACAACCGCGCAAGGATCTCGTCCTCGGGCAGTTGCGGCTGGGAGGACAGGGACAGATCGAGTGCCGAGGCCCGCCCCGACAGCGTAATCGTCACCCGCGTGCCGTCGGGTGCCTCGGATTGTGCAGACAGCAGCAATTGCGGGTCGAGCCCACCGTCAAGCTGGGCCCACCCCTCCACCAGATCGAGTCGGCGGCCAAGGATGTCGAGCCGACCGCGCACGAGGTCGAACCGCCCTTCGGGAACCGGATCGGCCGTTGTGCCCCGCAACCGCAGCGCGCCGCCCAGCTCGGCATCCAGCCCGCGACCCCGCAGAAAGATACGCTGCGGTGCGGATATGCCGATATCGAGCCCGTAGACAGCCCCTGCGCCGCCTGCGCCGGGGGCGGCAGCACCCCTCAGCCCGGCCCCGGGCCCGGGGTGCCAGGCCCGGGCCCGGTGGGCCCCCAGGGCCCCCCGGGGGGGGCCCCCCCCCCCCCGCCCCCCCCCCCC
>JAFIEC010000088.1 GCA_020832725.1 Paracoccaceae bacterium
CCAAGACCGGCCCCCATGCCGCCCCCCGCCTCTCCGGTATTGGCGGCGGCACTCTGCATTGCCTGGGCGCCCGCGAACTGGGAATACTTGCCCAGATCGCCCACGATCCCCATGGAGGTGCGTTGATCGAGCACCTTCTCCACCTCGGGTGGCAACGAGATGTTCTCGATGTAGAATTCGGGCACCTCGAGGCCGTATTCCCCCATCATCGGCCCGATCCGCTGGGCGATGAGCGCGCCCAGATCGGTCTTGTTCGCTGCCATGTCGAGGGCGGGGATGCCCGAGCCAGCCAGCGCCACCGATGCCTTGGAGACGATCACATTGCGGATCTGGGCCGAGATCTCGGCGGTGGTGAAATGGCCATCGGTGCCCACGCTCTCGCGCAGGAACAGCGCCGGGTCGGCGACCCGGATCGCGTAGGACCCGAACGCCCGAAGCCGCAACGGCCCGAATTCCGGATCACGCAGCATGATCGGGTTCTGCGTCCCCCATTTCATCCCGGCAAAGCGACGGGTGTTGACGAAATAGATCTCGGACTTGAACGGCGAGGAAAAGCCGTGGTCCCAATGCTGCAGGGCCGTCATCAGCGGCATGTTGTTGGTCTCGAGCATGTAGAGGCCCGGCGTGAACACATCCGCCAGTTGCCCCTCGTGCACGAAGACGGCGGCCTGCCCCTCGCGGACCGTCAGCTTGGCGCCGTACATGATGGCGTGGCCATGCCGCTCGAACCGCCAGACCATGGTGTCGCGGCTGTCGTCCACCCAGTGGATGACATCGATGAACTGTCCCTTGAGAAATCCGAAGACCATCGCTCCCCCCTGGCGGTTAGGCGTTCAACTGTCCGGGCCCAGAAGCTCCCGGGCGATGCGGGCCACGACTGGCCGGGCCTCGGCCGGTGTCATGCCCGGGCTCAGTCTGCGATCATAGAGGATGCGCAGCAAGTACTCATCATGCCGTGTCAGAAGCGCGAATTCCTCGTCGTCGTTGAAGATCGAGGGCCGGGCGAGGGCGGAATCATTTGGAAGGCCCATCATCTGGGCCAGTTCCTCGTGGATGCACGCCTCGCGCATCAGGCCCCGGTGCTCGTCCTTCAGGTGGATGATGGCCTGGCTGTAGACACTGTCATCGTTGCCCGCATCTGACAGCGCATAGGCTGCGCAGAACGTGCTGCGCGGGCTGTTCACGATGCTGCTGACGACGATCCCCGGCACACCGGGCATGTCTGTGCGCAGCCGGGGGCCAAGCGTGCGCTGCTCGTCCAGGTTGACGATATAGACAAGGACATTGCCACCGCTTTCCGTCAGTCCGACCGGATGGCCCGTAAGGCGGCCGAGCCGCTGCAGATACGCCCCGATCCGCGCCCGGTCCCCGGCGCGGCGTTCCTCGGGCACCGACGCGCCCCAGATCAGCCGGACCCGCACCGGTTCCTGCCAGCGGCGCAGGCGGCTTGGGGTGGCCCGGGCAACGAACTGGCCAGCGGCGACCACATATTCGTCATAGAGCGCGATCCGCTCGAAATTCTCGGCCAGCATGCGCGCGGTGAAGGGGGTGTCCTGCCCCCCGCCATCGGTGCGCAACAGGCCCCGCGACAGCAGCCGTGCCTCTACCTGGGCGTAATAGGCTTCAAGCCTGCGGCTTTCGTCCGAGACCTCTGACGGTGGTGCGGCCTCGGGTACAGGTCCCGGGGCGTCAGTCAGGGGCAATTCACACCCTCCGAGTGCAAGCGCCGCCGCCGCTGCGGCAAGCAACGCCGCCCTGATCCTTCCACCACTCATCCGCCTGCCTTTCTGCCCGTGGACGGTCCGGCATGCCGGGGAGCGCCCGGCGCGATCCGCTCAGCCCGCCCGCACGCTCTCGCGTGCGCTGGCCGAGGCCAGCGCGCTGCGCAGTTCTGTCTCCATCCTGGCCAGTTCCACCTCGGCCGTTGCCCGCCGTGCCTTGCCTTCGTCGGCAATGCGCAGCGAATCCTCGATGGTGCCGATCAGCGCCTCGTTCGCCTTGCGGATGCTTTCCACATCGAACACACCCCGCTCCATCTGGGTGCGCACCTCGGCATTGGCCTGACGCAGGTTCTCGGCATTGGCCGTCAACAATTCGTTGGTCAGGTCGGTGGCGGCCTTGACCGCCTTGGCGGCATCGGCCGAACGCTGGATGGTCACCGCCTGGGCCAGCTGCGTCTCCCACAGCGGGACGGTGTTCACGAGGGTGGAGTTGATCTTGCTCACCAGGCTCTTGTCGTTTTCCTGCACCAGCCGGATCGAGGGCAGGGACTGCATCGTCACCTGCCGTGTCAGCCGCAGGTCGTGGACCCGCCGCTCCAGATCGTCGCGGGCGGCGCGGATGTCGCGCAGGGATTGTGCTGCCAGCATCTTGTCCTCTTCGGCGGCGGCCTCTACTGCGGCCTCCCCCTCGGGGATCAGTTTGGCGTCGATCTCTTCGAGCTTGGCCTGTCCGGCAGCGATATACAGGCCCAACTCGTTGTAGAACTCCAGCGTCCGGTCATAGAGCTTGTCGAGTGCCTTGATGTCCTTCAGCAGCTTGTGTTCGTGCTGCAGAAGGTTGTCGGTGATCGTGTCGATCTGCCCCTGCACCGTCTCGAACCGGGCCATGAGCTTGGCGATGGGGGCCACCTTGCCGGTCAGCCGCTCCCACCAGGATTGCTTGCGGCGCATGTCCAGCTCCGACACGGAGAAGCCGCGCAGGGTGGTGATCATCTCGCGCAGCTTTTCGCCTGCGGGGCCGGTATCCTTGTTGCGCACACCCTGCAGCATGTCCTGGCTGATCCGCTGCAGGTCGGTCTGGGCGCGGGTGCCGAAGCTGACGATGGAGCCGGTGTTCGACAGGTCGATCTCTGCCATGCGCCGCCTGATCTCTTCGGCATCATGTGCCGGAGCCGCCTGAAGCGGCACGATCTCCGCCGCGGGCTCGGGCAGGATCTGGGATGTGACCTCCTCGATCAGGGCAAGGTCCTGCGCGGCCTTCTCGCGGACGGTTTCAGACATGGGGCATCCCCTTCCATTGTGTCACGATCGGATACCTTCGCGCGCAAGACGCTCGCGCAGCACCTCGATCTCGATGTCCAGCCGCTCCCGGTTGTCGGCCATCAGCGCCGTGCGCCGTGCGGTGAAATGCGTCTCCAGATCGTCCAGCAGCGCCTCGTAGTCCGCCCGCGCCTGTGGGTCGCGGTTGCGGGAATAGATGTCGGCGAACTCGCGTGTCGCGTCGCGCACCCCCATCAGGTAGACGCCCAGATACTTGCGCGCGGCTGTCAGGTCACGAGGGTCTTCCTCGACCGCCCGGCACATCTGCCGCACGGTCTGGGCAAAGCGCTCGACCCGCGCCGCAAGGCGACGGTCGCCGGCCCGTCCCGCAGCCTGCGTGATCGCGGCCAGATGGGCCTCGGCCTGATCGATGGCCCGCGCGACGCGCGCGTTGCCCGGCGCATCCGCGCCCATGCCCTTGTCCTTCAGCGGATCCAACCCGAAGGCCGCCACCGCCAGACCTGCAGCCAGAAGGCCATAGAGCGCAGCCGCTCCCAGCTCCGAACCGGCATCGAAGGCGGCCAGCGCCACGCCCGCGCCAGTCGCCACGGCACCGAAGATCTTGCGCGGGATCGCAGGCCTGCGGGCGATCGCGCGGCCCTGATAGGCAATCTGGGCGCGGATCCCCTCGCGGATCAGGAAGGCTCCGGCCAGAAGCAGGCCGGCCGCACCCAGCTTGGTCAGCATTGCCAGCGCCGGATCGCCGATGGACCGGATCAGCAGCGGCGCGGGCAGAACAAAGAGGATGTTCGCGCGCAGCCGCGACGGTTTGACCGCCCGGCCTGCCCAGGGATCGGCGCGAGGGCCCGGCGCAGACGGTGGCGTGCCGCCACCGGGGCTGTTGGGGCCGCTGAACCGCCGGGCCATCACAGCCCCCCGCCCAGAAGGCCGAAACCAGCCGTCAGTACCAGCGCCGCCAGCAGCAGATAGGCCGTGTATTGAAGCATGGGCATTCCGGGGCCGCTCCGCGAAGTCGCAGCAAAGCATAGGACACTTGGCCGTCGCTTGGCTACTGCCCGCATGCGCCGAACGCGAAAACCGGCAGCGACGCAGCGGGCCGTGCCCTCAGGTTCCGAAGGCGCGCTGCTCGCCCTTGATCGCCTCTGCAGCAGCCAGAATCGCGCCCGCGATCGCGTCGAGTTCGGCGCGCGTCAGCCGGGCGGGCAGTCGGGTGTCGCAGGCACGCATCAGCATCGCCCGGGTGCGGGGCAGGTCGGGGGTATCGCCCAGGAAACGCCAGTTCCAGAAGGCCCGTGCATTGTCTGCCGCCATGCCGAAGATCTGCACACCCACACCGGCGGCGGCAGTGGCGTCCATGAAGTCGCGCGCCTCGGCATCTGTGAAGCCCACCAGATTGAACTGGAGCGAGTCGGGCGCGCGCTGTTCCTTTGGCATGGCGGGCGGGACGTCGATCCAGGGCGAGCTATTGAGCGCCTCTGCGACATGGTCGTGGTTTTCCCGCCCCTGCCGCACGCGACGATCGATCTCGGCGATCTGGGGGCGGATCACGGCGGCTGACAGGTTGTTCATGCGCATGTTGTAGAGCGGCAGCGCATTCTGGTGGGCGGCAAAGCGCGCGGTCAGCGCGGGATGCTTCTTCCAGTTGTGCTCGTATGCCCCCGACATGATCACGGCCTGGGCGAAAACGTCCTCGTCGTCGGTGATGAGGATCCCGCCCTCGCCACCGTTGACAAGCTTGTAGGACTGGAACGAAAGGCAGCCCACCCGTCCGATGGTGCCGATCTTGCGCCCCTGCCACAGGGTGCCCAGCGAATGGGCCGCATCCTCGACCACGGGAACACCAAGGGCGTCGGCCATCTCCATGATGGCATCCATGTCGGAGGTATGGCCCCGCATGTGGCTGATCACCACCGCGCCAGTGCCCGCATGCAGCTTGGCGCGGAAATCCTCGAGGTCGATGCGATAATTCTCGCCCACCTCTACCAGCACGGGCCGCGCGCCGGCATGGACGATCGCAGAGGGAACCGCCGCAAAGGTGAAGGCCGGGATCAGCACCTCCTGCCCGGGGGCCACGCCCAGCGCCCTGAGCGACAGGAAGATCGCAGAGGAGCAGGAATTCACCGCAAGGGCGAACCGGGAGCCCATGAAGGCCGCGAAATCGCGCTCCAGCAGGCTGACCGGTGCGTCGGCCTGGGCCGTGTAGCGGAACAGGTCGCCCGAGGCGAGCAGAGCCTCCACTTCGGCCCGCGCGGCCTCGGGGATGGGTTCGGCATTATAGACAGAGGACGACAGCGCCATTTTCAGTTTTCCTGAAGTTGGTTTCAGGAAAACTGTAAGCCAACCGTGGCTGCTGCGCCACTGTTTTGTTTCCGTCACATGGCTCAGAGACCAAGCCTGTCGCGTAGCGCATACCAGCTCATGGCCAGCACCAGGAGCGGGCTGCGCAAGGCCGGGCCGCCCGGAAAGCGGCGATGGGGCAGGCGGGAGAGCAGGTCGAACCCTTCGGAAGGGCCGCGCGCGGCCTCGGCCAGAAGCCGGCCCGCAAGCGTTGCCAGCGCGATGCCGTGGCCGGAATAGCCCGAGGCAGAGGCGATGCGGGGCCCCAGCCGCGCGACATGGGGCATCCGGCTCATGGTGATCGCCAGGGTGCCGCCCCAGGCATGGGTGATCTCCACATCCGCAAGCTGGGGAAAGATCCGGGTCATCGGTTTGCGCACAAGTCCCGCAATATCGCCAGGAAAGCGGTAGCCATAGGTCTCGCCCCCGCCGAAGAGCAGCCGTCCATCCTGCGACAGGCGGAAATAATTCACGACAAAGCGGCTGTCGGACACGGCCACATCGCGCCGCAGCACCTCGGAGGCGCGCGGGCCCAGCGGAGCGGTCGCGACGATGAAGTTGTTGATGGGCATCACCCGTGCCGCGACCCGTGGCTCCAGCCCGCCCAGATAGCCGTTGGCCGCAAGGATCACCTGATCCGCGCGCAGGCGCCCGCCATCGGTGCGCAGGATCACCTCGCGGTCGCTTTCCTCGATCTCATTGACGCGGCTGCCCTCGTGGATCACCGCGCCTGCTCCCTCGGCCGCCCGCGCAAGGCCGAGGGCATAGGCGAGCGGGTCGAGATGTCCCGCCCCGTGATCGAGCACTCCGCCATGAAGTCGGGGGCTGGGCACGATATCGCGCAGCGACGCATGGTCGAGCGGCTCCAGCCGGTCATAGCCATAGCGGGTGGCCAGACGCTCTGCGAGGCGATGGGCGGAAGGCACGTTGCGGGCGTGGCACTCGGCATGCAGCACCCCGTCGCGCCAGTCGCACACAATATCGTGGCGCGCGATCAATGTCCGCACCAGCGACTTTGCCTGCTCGCCAAGGTCCCACAATGCCCGCGCCGCCTCCGGCCCGTGGCGCGCCTCGAGCTCGTCCACCTCCACCCGCTGGCCGGAGCTGACTTGCCCGCCATTGCGGCCCGAGGCTCCGAAACCTGCGCGGGCGGCCTCCACCACCACGACCCGCGCGCCCGCAAGGGCCAGGTGCAGTGCCGCCGAAAGGCCGGTATAGCCCGCCCCGACGATGGCCACATCGGCCCGCACCTCGCCTGCCAGTGCCGGGCGCCGTGCGGGCAGGTCGAGGCGGGAGGAATAGAAGGTAGGCGGATAGTCCCCGGTCCGGTCGTTGGCGGTCAGCAGGTCCATGATTCAGACGTTGAGCAGCAGGTGCTCGCGCTCCCATGGGCTGATGACCTGCAGGAACTCGGTATGCTCGGTCTGCTTGACGATGCGATAGACCCGGCAGAACTCGGGGCCCAGGGCTGCGTGCATCTCGGGCGTGGCCTCCTGGAAGAGGTCGAGCGCGTCGCCCAGGCCTCGGGGAATGTCATCGGCCGACAGATAGGCGTCGCCCATGAACTGGGGCCGGGGCTCCGCCTTTTCCAGCAATCCCAGATAGCCACACGCCAGGCTGGCGGCGATCCCCAGATAGGGGTTGCAATCCATCCCCGCGAGTCGGTTCTCGATCCGGCGCGAGGCCGGGTCGGCGATGGGCACGCGCAGCCCGGTCGTGCGGTTGTCGCGC